>DASPLZ010000086.1:0-5533 GCA_035627295.1 Phenylobacterium sp.
GGCGGTCTCGTGCTGGTCGAAGCCGCCGCCGACCATCAGCGGCTCGCCCGAGGTGATCGTGCCGCCGATGCTGGGGACCGGGTCGCGCGGGTCGTAGCGGTAGGTCCTTGAGTGATCCCCTGCTGGCGGCGTCTCCCGCCGCAACCCGCCGTCGGCGTGGAGGTAGAAGGGCGTCAGCCGCATGCCCGATGGCGGCCAGGAGACGTCATCCCGCCAGCGGCCGCCGTGGTCCATGCGCCCCTCGGCGGTCTTGCGGCCGCTGCCGCCGCCCATCACGAACAGCCGCACCTTCGGCTCGGCGCCGACGCCGTTGTCGAGGCCCTTCAGGTGGTGGTCGAACCATCGCAGCTTCAAGGCGAGGAAGTCGGGTGCCAGATTGCCGGCCAGCGTCGATTGCGGTCCGAAGTCGATGTCGCCGGAATAGGTCCGGGCGTTCGCCCCATGGGTCCAGGGGCCCATGATCAGCTGCATCGGCCCCTTGTCCATCTTGGCGAGGGCTGAATAGTTATCCGTCGTGCTGCGGCTATAGGCGTCGTACCACGACGAAACCCAGACCATCGCCGCCTTGCTCCAGCGGTCGTAGTAGCCTTCGGCGTAGATCCCCGGCTGCTTCCAGAAATCATCGAAGGCGCCGCGTTCCCACTGGTCGAAGACGTAGTCCTCGTACTCCGGCGCCAGGCTGAGGGGCGAGTTTCCACGCGACCACGGCATGCGCCGGAACCAGGCGGCCAGGTCGACGGCCTTGATCTTGGCCAGCAGCTCCGGGTCGTCGGCGACGCCGGGCGCGTTCTGCATCTGGCGGAACGCCCAGGTCACCTGTTTCAGCTCGAAGGCGCCGCCCTGGCGGATGCCGTCCTGGTAGGCGTTGGCGAAGGCGCCGGAGTCCAGGATCATCGCCTTGATGCCGGGCGCGTCCATGCTGGCCGCGGCCCCTTGCGTATGGGCGTCGTAGGAGGTGCCCATGGTGCCGATCTGGCCGTTGCTCCACGGCTGTTTGACCAGCCAGCTGCAGCAGTCGAAGCCGTCGTCGGCGTCGGTGAGGTATTTGACGTACTCGCCCTCTGACTGGCCGCGGCCGCGCTTGTCCTGGAACACCACCACGTAGCCGTGGCTCGCGAGGACGCTCGGCGCGTCGGCCCCTCGGTTGGAGCCCCGCGAGATGCGCCCGTAGGGCGTGCGCTCCAGGATGGCCGGGAAGCGGCCCGGGAGCGGCTTGCCGCCCTTGGCGGGCAGGTAGACCTCGGTCGCCAGCCGCACGCCGTCGCGCATCGGGACCATCACCTGATGTTGGGAGACCACCTCGAACGGCCCGCGCGGCGCCTGCGAGAAAGCCTCCCGCGGGACCGCCAGCAGGGTCGCCAGTTGCAGGAACCTGACGCCGAGCGTCCGGCGGTCGATCGCGCGCGGTGCGTGCTCCGTCATCTCCATCCTCCCCAAGAAGGAGGCGGCGGACCTCGCCGGCCGCCGCCATTCAGCGTCAGTAACGGAAGCGCAGCCCGACCTTGTAGGCGCGGCCGATCACGTCATACATCGGCGAGGCGGTCAGGCCGTAGTTGAAGGCGAAGCCGAAGGGCGGCTTCACGTCGAACACGTTGTTCACGTTGACGAAAGCCTCGGCCTTGCTGCCCAGCGCCTCGAAGTCGTAGTTGAAGGTCAGCGAGGTATAGAACCGGGCCTTGACCTTGTTCTTCTCGATGGCGTTCGGCACATAGCTCGGGTGGCCCGGCTCGAAGGCGTTGTCGTAGCGCCCGCCGCCGATATAGCGGTTGATCACCGTCAGCTGATAGGGGCCGGCGCCGTAGTACCAGAGCGCCTGGGCGGTCCACTTCGGCTGCTGGGCGCGAATGCTGCCGGCCTCTTCGACCGGCGCCCCCACGCCCTCGTAGGTGCGGAACTTGTCGACATAGTTGGCGAAGAGGCGGGCGCCGACGGTGGCCGGCTCATCGCCGAACAGGCCGTCGATCTCGCGGCGATAGTTGACCTCGATATCGAGGCCGGAGGTCTGCAGGGCCGCCACGTTCAGGTTGTTGACGTAGATGCCGATGATGTTGCCCTGGGCGTCGCGGGTGATCCGGTCGCAGATCGCCGCGTTGCCCTGGAAGCAGCGGTCGACGGTGTTCTGGGCGTTCAGCGTGCCGATCGCGTCCTGGATGTCGATATCATAGTAGTCGATCGACCCCGAGAGCCCCGGCGCCCAGCTCGGCCGGTAGACCACGCCCAGCGCCAGCGTGTCGGCCACCTCCGGCTTCAGGGCGGGATTGCCGCCGGTGTAGGACTGGATGTTGAAGGTCACATTGCCCGGCTGGAAAGGATCGATCACCGAGCCGCGGCTCTGCGAGAAGCCGGTGAAGAGTTCGGACAGGCTCGGCGCGCGGATGTCGCGCGAGCGCGAGGCGCGCAGCTTGAGATCCGAGAGCGGCCCGGGCAGGTCCCAGGTGGCGCCCACCTTCCAGGTCTCCACCCGCCCGCTGGTCTCGTAGTGGGTGACCCGGCCGGCGAAGTCGACGTTCAGCCCTTCCATCAGGGGAATGCCGATCTCGCCGAACCCCTCGAGGACCCGCTCCTCGCCCGCATAGGGCTTGGAATTGGCGATTCCGAAGTTGTTGTTCAGCGAATTGTCGTCGACGGTCGCGGCGACCTCCTCGGAGCGGTAGGACGCGCCGGCCGCGACGGAGACCGGGCCGGCCCAGAGCTCGAAGGGCCGCCCCTGGATCGAGGCTTCCACATAGCGCTGCTCATATGTGGTCGCCAGGAAATGCGAGCCCATGATGTACTGGATGGCCTCCGGCGAGGCGTTGCCGACGCCGAAGATGTTCAGCGGCTTGCAGCCGTTGCCGGGGTTGGTGAGGGTCGAGCGGCAGACGATTGTCCCGGCGGGGATCCCCGCGGCGTTGCCGGCGGGCGCCACGACCGCGTCGGTGGCGAGGTTCACCTCGCCTAACGCGACGACGCCGTTGTGCGAGGTGAGAAGGTTGTTCGTCCCGGTGCCGAGGTAGTCGTTTTTGCCATAGGCAACGTAGGCGTCGAACGACCACTTGTCCGTCAGATCGCCGCGCATCCCGATCGTGAAGCGAGTGGTCTTGTTGGTGTTCACCGGAACGGTGACCCCGCCCCAGTCGTAGTTGAAGCGGCCGATGTTCAGGTAGTAGGGGCCGCTCGGATTGCCGCCGCCGGGCCCGGACATCTGCGCCTTGATCTCAGGCGCCAGGAAGGCGTTGTCCGCCGTCACCGAAAGCCAGGTGGTGGCGCTGGTGCCGAATCTATAGGGCGGCACGTTGCCGGTGGGGCCAATCTTGGACTTGGCCAGAATGAGGTCGGCGAAGACATGGACGTCCTCGGTGACGTCGTACTCGGCCCGGCCATAGAAGGCCCGACGCTCCGACGGATGGGTCTGCATAACCCCGTCGTAGATGTTGGCGTAGTCGGGGTTCGCCGAGCCGATCGGCACCACCATGTTGCCCGTCGGGTTCACGTAGTCGCCATAGACGAACGGGTGCGGCGACCCGTCGGGGCCGAAGGCCGTGCCGCGCAAGGCGCAGTTGGGGATGTTGGCGCCGGTGGCCGTGCGGCAACCGTTCACCAGCCCGCCGGTCGACATGTAGGCCGCCACGATATTCCCCGCCGTGACGATGTTCCGATACTGGCCGTTGGTGGCCGTGTAGGCCGGGTTGTTGATGATGCCGCCGCGCGCCTCCAGGAAGTCGCGGCTCAACACCTTCATGCCGTCGGAGAAGTAATATTCGAGTGAGCCGACCACATGCAGGCGGTCGTCCATGAAGCTGTCGCCGAAGGCCAGGCTGGCGGTGAACTCCTCGTTGTCGCCCTTCTCGGCGATGCCGCCGACGATCTCGCCCTTCACGCCCTGGAAGCGGGTGTCGAGGATGAAGTTGACCACGCCGGAGACGGCGTCCGAGCCATAGGCGGCCGAGGCGCCGCCGGTCACCACGTCAACGCGGCTGACCAGGCTGCCGGGCAGGATGTTGATGTCGACGATGCCGTTGCCGGTGGACGGCACCACCCGCTGGCCGTTGAGCAGCACCAGGTTTCGGTTGGCCCCCAGGCTGCGCAGGTCCAGCGAGCCTTGGCCGCCGTTCTGGCTGTTGTTGGCGCCGGTTTGCGCGCCCCGCTGGTTGCGAAACTGGGGCAGCACCCGCGAGATGTTGACGATGCTGGTGACGGCCTGGGCCTGCAGTTCCTGGGTCCCGACGATGGTCGATGGCGTGGGCGCCTGCTCGCCGGTGCGGACAAGGCGCGAGCCGGTGACGACGATCTCCTCCACCGCCGCGTCCGGCGCGGTCTGCGCCTGGGCGGCCGTGGCCAAGGCGATCGCGATGATGGAGGCGCTGGCGCTCAGAGCACGATGACGCATGGGTTCAACTCCCTCGATGTCCCGGCTTCTTGCGGCGCGCCCATGCGGCGGTTCGCGAGCCGTTTCGACGAGAGGTAATCGGCGAACCTGACGCCAGCCTTTCGAACCTCAGCCGGCGACGAAGGGAAAAGCGCCGACGGCCAGCCCCGCCAGCAGCAGCACCAGGGAGGTGGCCACCGCCCAGCGGGCGGTGAACTTCTGATGCTCGCCGAACTCCACGCCCGCCAGGTTCACCAGCAGGTAAGTGGACGGCACCAGCGGGCTGAGCAGGTGCAGCGGCTGGCCGACCAGCGAGGCGCTGGCGATGGCCTGGCGGCTAACGCCGTAGTGCGAGGCGGTCTCGGCCAGCACCGGCAGCATGCCGAAGTAGAAGGCGTCGTTGGAGATGAAGAAGGTCATCGGCAGGCTGATCAGCCCGGTGATCGGCGCCATGTAGGGGCCAAGCTCCGGCGGGATCACCGCCAGCAGGCTCTTCGACATCGCCTCGACCATGCCGGTGCCGTTCAGGATGCCGGTGAAGATGCCCGCAGCGAAGATCAGCGAAACCACCGCCAGGATGTTGGCCGAATGGGCGGCCACCCTGGCCTTCTGGTCGGCGATGTTTGGATAGTTGACCACCGCGGCGATGCAGAAGGCGCCCATGAACAGCACGGGCAGCGGGAAAAGGCCGAGGATCAGCAGCAGGATGAGCGCCAGGGTGAGGAGCGCGTTGAACCCGACCAGCTTCGGCCGGCGCGCCTCGACGTCGGACGAGACGGTGAAGGTCCCCTCGGCGACATCGACCACCTCGTCCACCCCGGCGTCGCCGGCGATGGTCGGCTGATAGGCCGGCGTCTCGCCGTTCAGCGTCAGCACGCCGAGGCGGCGGCGCTCGCTGCGGCCGTAGACGAAGGCCAAGAGCAGCAGCCAGCCGATGGCGATCGCCATGGCCGGCACCAGCGGTAGGAACACTTCGGCCGGCTCGAGTTGCAAAGCGCTGGCCGCCCGGGCGGTAGGGCCGCCCCAGGGCGTGATGTTCATGATCCCGCTGGAGAGCATGATCAGGCAGGCCATAATCAGCGGGTTGAGGCCCATGCGCTTATAGAGTGGCAACAGCGCGGCGATGGTGATCATGTAGGTGGTCGAGCCGTCGCCATCGAGCGAGACGAAGCTGGCCAGCGCCAC
>DASPLZ010000087.1:0-2195 GCA_035627295.1 Phenylobacterium sp.
GCCGGCAATCGCCTGCTCTCGCTGCGGCTCGATCCCCGGTTGCGCGGGCTGCGGGCGGCGGAGGGCGGGATGGTGGGCCAGGCCGTGCGCCAGGTGATCGCCGCGGCCGCCGAGGGCGCCGGCGACGGGGCGGTGCTGGTCAGCGCCCGCGCCGAAGGTGACGAAGTCGAGATCGCCGTGGCGCATCGCGCCGCGGCCTCGCCCCCGCCCGCAAGCTCCATCCGAAGCGCGGTGTGCGCCGCGCGGCGGGCGGGGGCGAGCCTCACCGTGGGCTGCGAGGGACAGCGACTGGTCTGGCGGCTGGCGCTCTTCGCGCCTCTGACGCCGCCGGCGATCCTGCTGGTCTCGCCGGATCCCTATCGGCAGGTGGAACTGGCCGCGATGCTGGCGGAACTCGGTTACCGCGCCGAGACCGCGGCGGGCGAGGCGGAGGTGCTGGGCCGGCTGATGGCCGAGCCCTATGCCGCGGCGGTGGTGGACCTCGAGCAGGAGAGCGGGACGATCGCCGCGCTTTGCGAGCTGGCGCGAGTGTCCCGATGGCCGCCGCCGGTGCTGGCCTTGGCGGCCGCCGAGGCGGCGCGCTCGCGCTGCGCGCTGAAAGCCTCGGGCTTCGCGGGGGTGATCGTGCGCCCGCTGATGGCGGCGCAGGCGATGGCGGCGCTGGCCGCCGCCGGGCTTCAGTCGAAGCGGCCGAACTCGTAACGGTTGAGCGCCGCGAAGACGACCAGGAAGATCAGGATGGTGTAGATCGCGGACATGGCGGGCTCCGAAAGATGACGCGGGTTTAGCGGGACGCGCCCCGTGCGGCAAGGCGGTTGCGGGCGGCGGACCGGGCGGCCAAGGTCGGGTGCAAAAGCGCTCCGAGGAAACGCCCATGCCGCTCAAGCCCATCCCGAACGACGCCTTCCAGAAGATCGCGGTCGGCATCGACCGGCCGGAGGATGTGGTGGTGACGCGCGACGGTCGCGTCTTCGCATCCGACCATCAGTGCGCGGTGGCCGAACTGCATCCGGACGGCGGTTTCACTCGCCTGGGGCCCAAGGGCGGCGCGCCCAACGGGATCAACCTCGACGCCGAGGGCCGGGTGGTGATCGCCAACTTCGGCATCTACGACCGTCAGGCCGGGCCGCTGCAGCGGTACGACCCGGCGAGCGGGTCGCACGAGACGCTGCTGACCGAGGTGGAGGGCCGGGCGCTGACCTCGGCCAACTATCCGATGATCGATCAGGCCGGGAACATCTGGTGCGCCAACTCGACCCATGCCGAGACCTGGCCGCAGGCGCTGGACGGGCGCGCCGACGGCTTCATCTTCGTGCTGCGGCCGGACGGGTCGGCCAGCGTGGTCGCCGAGGGATTGAAGTTCCCGAACGGCATGGCGCTGTCGGCCGACGAGCGGTTCCTCTACTGCGCGCAGACCAGCGGCGCGGACGTCATTCGCTTCGAGATCCTGCCGGGCGGCAGGCTCGGCCCGGGCGAACGCTACGGCCCGGTGCTGGGCCGGCTGCAGGCGCGGGACGCCGAGCCCGTGCCGATGGGCGACCTCGGCTACACCGACGGGATCGGCTTCGATGCGGAGGGAAACCTCTGGGTCTGCCTGCCGGGCGCCAACAAGGTGGTGGCGATCACCCCGGCGCTGGAGGTGGTGACGGTGATCGACGATCCCTCCGGCGAGGTGGTCAACCATCCGACCAACGTCACCTGGGGCGGGGCGGACCTGAAGGACCTCTACATCGGCTCGATCCGCGCGGACTATGTGCTGAAGGCGCGCTCGCCGGTGGCGGGCCAGCCGATGATCCATCAGCGGTGAGGCTGTGCGTGGTTCGAGACGCGGCTTCGCCGCTCCTCACCATGACGAGGTTTGTGCTGCTTTAGTCATCCTGAGGGCCCGCGAAGCGGGTGTCTCGAAGGACGCAAGGAATCGCCGCGTGGGGGCTTCTTTCCCTGAACGCCGATCACTAAGATAAGGACCGAGAAGGGGCGGTGGGCCCCTCACCGCACCAGAACGACCCGGGAGGACGTCATGCGCGAGTACATGAAATTCTACATCGACGGCCAATGGGTCGATCCGGTCACGCCCAAGTCGCTGGACGTGATCAACCCGGCCACCGAAGAGGTCTGCGGCAAGATCTCGCTCGGCTCGGAAGCCGATGTCGACAAGGCCGTGAAGGCCGCCCGCAAGGCCTTCGCCAGCTGGT
>DASPLZ010000088.1:0-7225 GCA_035627295.1 Phenylobacterium sp.
GTCAGGATGCGTGGCCAGAACGCCTTCAGCGCCGCCAGCGTGGGGGCATAGAGGTCCATGTCCAGGTGCAGCAGCGCGATGCGCAGGCCCGGGTTGGCCTCCGCGTAGGCCGGCGCGGTCTCGCAGACATCCCCGTCGACCAGCTCGACGCGCGCCCGCTGCGGCACGAAACTGTCCCTGTTGAAGGCGTCCACCAGGGCGAACAGGGTGTCGCGGAAAGTCGCCGGGTTCCAGCCCTCGGCCGTGTTGCCCACGCGGGCGTCGAGGCCGTCCTTCTCGTCGCGTCCCACCAGTCCCTTGAAGTGGTCGAAGCCCAGCACCTTGCGGGTGCGGTCGCCGGGGCAGAAGGTCTCCAGGAAGCGCGCGAAGCTCAAGAGCGAGGCGCCCTTGTAGACCCCGCACTCGACGATATCGCCCGGCAGGTCCCGCACCAGCTTGAAGACCTCGTAGTGCGCAAAGGCCTTCATGAAATGCATCCGCCGGCCGAACGCGCCGAGGTTGGCGATCAGGTCGTGCTCGTCGATGTGGGCGCGCAGGAGTTCGCGCAGGGTCTCGTCGGCGGGAACCGTCATCTTAGGTCTCTTCGAACTCCACCAGCTCGGGATGCAGCGCCTTGAAGGTCTCGAAGCCGTCCTGGCGCCGGTTGGCCCAGCGGCGGGCGACCACCTCCGGCGCCATCAAGGCTCCGAATCGCACCTGGATGGAATAGCGGTGGCGCGGCCCGGGGTTGAATCCCGAGCGATGGACCAGGCGGTTGTCGAACAGGGCTGCGTCGCCGGCCTTCAGCTCCAGCGTCTGCGCGTCGGCGTCGAATTCGGGCTGCAGGCGCTCGGCGATGAAGGCGTCGCGGGTCGCCAGCCGCTCCCCGGCGGCGTTGCGCTTGAAGCGGATCTCCACCGGATGGATGCGGTCCGATCGGTTCGGCGCAGCCTGGATCGAGCCGTTGTGCGGTCCGGAGTCGGTCAGGGGCAGCCAGGCGGTGACGTAGGCCTCGGAGAGCATGTTGTAGGGGTAGTCCTGGTGCCAGCCGAAGCCGCGCCAGGCCTCGCCCGCCAGGTCCATGCGGAAGACGGCGTGCTGGAAGGGCGCGTGGACGCGGTCCGCGCCGGTCATCGCCCGCGCGGCCTCGACCAGGGGCTCGGCGGCGATGATCCGCTGGAAAATCAGGCTCTCGCGAAAGGCGTCGTAGATCGTCGAGAGCGCTGCGCGGTCGCCGGCGGCCAGGAACGAGATCCGGTCGTCCAGATCGCCCTCCGCAGGCGCGCCCAGCACCTCGGCCATCTCCCGCAGGGTCGCGACCGCCTCGCCGATCAGGGCGGCCGAGATCAGCCCCCGCAGCAGGCGCAGTTCGCCCGCGCTCACCCCTTGTCGCGCAGGAGGCGCCCCTGTTCACGCTTCCAGTCGCGATCGGCGACGGTGTCGCGCTTGTCGTGCAGCTTCTTGCCCTTGGCCACCGCCAGCTCCAGCTTCGCCAGCCCCTTGTCGTTCCAGTAGAGCCGAGTCGGGATGATGGTGCGCCCCTCGCGGTTCACCGCCCCGATCAGCCGCTCGATCTCTTTCCTGTGCAGCAGCAGCTTCCGATGCCGCCGCGGCTCATGGTTGAAGCGGTTGCCGCCGGCGTAGGGCGGGATGTCGGCGTTGATCAGCACGATCTCGTCGCCCTCCACCGAGGCGTAGGATTCGGCGATGTTGGCCTTGCCAACGCGCAGGGACTTCACCTCGGTGCCGGTCAGCGCCAGGCCGGCCTCGAAGGTCTCCTCGAGGAAGTAGTCGAACCGCGCCCGCCGGTTCTCGGCGATCAGCTTGCCGGCCATCAGACCACGCCGGCCTCGCGCATGGCGCGCAGCACCTCGGCGCGGGCGGCTTCCGAGCAGGGGACGACGGGCAGGCGCGCCTCCTCGCTGCAGAGGCCCAGGTGCGCCAGCGCGAACTTGGTCGGCGAGGGCGAGGCGTCGGCGAACAGCGCCTTGTGCAGGTTGATCAGCTTGTCCTGGAAGCCCAGCGCTCCGGCCCAATCGCCCGCCAGCGCGGCGTTGTAGAAGGCCGCGCAGGTGTCCGGCGCCACATTGGCCGTAACCGAGATGCAGCCATGCCCCCCGTGCGCCATGTAGCCGAGCGCGGTGTCGTCATTGCCGGACAGCATGGTCCAGTCCTCGCCGCAGGTGAGCCGCTGCTGGCTGGCGCGGCCGAGGTCGCTGGTGGCGTCCTTGATGCCCACGATGTTCGGCAGCACCGCCAGCCGGGCCAATGTCTCGTTCGAGATATCGACACTGGTGCGGGAGGGCACGTTGTAAACCAGGATCGGCAGATCGACCGCGGCATGGATCGCCGCGTAGTGCGCGTAGAGGCCCTCCTGGCTCGGCCGGTTGTAGTAGGGCGTGACCACCAGGGCCGCGTCGGCCCCGATCTCCTTGGCGTGACGCACCAGCGAGATCGCCTCCTCGGTGGAGTTCGACCCCGCGCCCGCCACCACCGGCACGCGGCCGGAGGCGACCTTCACGCAGATCTCGACCACCCGGTGATGCTCTTCATGGCTCAGTGTAGCGCTCTCGCCGGTGGTGCCGACCGGCACCAGCCCGTGCACCCCGCCGGCGATCTGGCGCTCGACCAGCGCCTCGAAGGCTTTCTCGTCCACCGCCCCATCGCGGAAGGGGGTCACGAGCGCCGGCAAGACGCCTTGGAACATCGGCTGGGACATTTGTGCAAAAGGCCGTGAAAAGGTCGCTTCAGGTGGCGACAGATTGTGCGCGCGGACAATATGTCCCCCTCCCCTACTCCCGCAAGCGACTCGAACCGGAGCCACGACGCCTTGAATCGCAAAGCCCGCAAGGCCCTGCTCGCCGTCACGATGACCGCCGCCCTGGTATCCGTGGCCGACGCCCAGCCCACCCGCGATTCGGCCCCGCCCCAGGTCCGTACGCCCCAGACCGCCTACTACCAGCCGCTGTCCGAGATGGACGCGACGCAGCTGCGCGCGGCCCTGGCGGCCGCCCGGCGCGGCGACGTTTCCAACGCGCGCGCGGCGATGACCTCCATCTCAGATCCGATCGCTCGCAAGATCGCCCTCTGGGCGCTGGTCGACGCGAGCGGCCAGAACCTTTCCTTCTTCGAGGTCCAGACCGCCCGCAACGACCTGGCCGGCTGGCCACGCGCGAGCCGGCGTCAGGCCCACGCCGAGCGCCTGCTGGAGACCAGCGGCCAGAGCCCGCAGCAGACCATCGCCTTCTTCGGCGGCGCCGAGCCCGAAACCGCCGAGGGCGCCATGGCCCTGGCCTCGGCGCTGCAGGCGACCGGCAAGGGCCAGGAGGCGACCGCCCTGATCCGCCGCTGGTGGCGCGACAAGCTGTTCGAATCGGATGTCCAGCGCCGCATGCTGGCCCGCTTTGGCGGCGACCTGACCCAGGATGACCATGTCCGCCGGCTCGACATCCTGCTCTACGGCTCGCAGGGACCGGCGACGCGGGACATGCTGGGCCTCGTCCCGGCCGATCAGCGGCAGCTGGCGGAGGCCCGCATGGCGTTCCGCTCGAACAGCGCAGACGCCAACACCCTGGCCACGAACCTGCCGGCCAACCTCGCCAACCACCCGGGCCTGGCCTTCGAGCGCGCCGCGTACCTGCGCCGGCGAAACATGAGCGAGCTGGCGCTCGGCATGGTGCGCAACTTCCCGACCGAGGTCCCGCACGACGAGGCCGCCGAGCGCATCTGGGGCGAGCGCTACCAGCTGATCCTGGCGGCCCTGCGCAACCGGGACTACCGCGGCGCCTACAACGCCGCCGCCAACAGCGGGCTGACCAAGGGCGTGCAGGGCGCGGACGCCGAGTTCTACGCCGGCTGGCTGGCCCTGGTGCGCCTGCGCGACCCGGCCCAGGCCGACAGGCACTTCGCCAACCTGGAGCGGATCGGCCGCTCGCCGATTACCGAGGGCCGGGCGCTCTACTGGCGCGGCCGCGCGGCCGAGGCGGCGGGCGACAAGGTCGGCGCGGCGGCCTTCTACGGCCGCGCGGCCCAGCACGGCACCGTGTTCTACGGGCAGCTGGCCCTGGAGAAGATCGGTCAGCCTCTGAAGCTCGGTCGCGACCCTGAGATCACCACCGCCGACCGCGCCCGCTTCGACGGCCGCGAGGCGGTGCGCGCGGCGCGCATCCTCAACTCCATCGGCGAGGACGACGCCTTCAACGCCTTCGTCCTTGCGCTCGACGACGTGCTGCCGACGCTGGAGGAGCAGGCCCTGCTGGTGGACCTGGCGCGCAGCTACGGCAGCCAGGATCTCTCGATGAAGGTGGTCCGCGCCGCGGCTCAGCGCGGCTTTATCCTTCCGGAACGCGGCTATCCGATGCGCACTCCGCCGCAGGTCTTCGGCGCGCCGGAACCGGCCCTGACGCTTGGCATCACCCGCCAGGAGAGCGGCTTCGATCCCCGGGTGCGCTCCGGCGCCGGGGCGCGGGGCATGATGCAGCTGATGCCCGCCACCGCCTCGATCGTCGCCCGCAAGATCGGCGTCGGATACTCCGCCGACCAGCTCTACGAGCCCGACTACAACATGCGTCTGGGGCAGACCTACCTGCGCGACGTGATCGACCAGTTCAGCGGCTCCTACGTGATGGGCATCGCCTCCTACAACGCCGGCCCCGGCCGCCCGGCGCAGTGGTCGGCGTTCTGCGGCGATCCGCGCACCGCCTCGGTCGACGGCATCGACTTCATCGAGTGCATCCCCTTCTCGGAGACCCGCAACTATGTGATGCGGGTGATGGAGGGCATGCAGGTCTACCGGGCGCGGCTGAACAACGGGACGGCGCCGGTCACCTTGACCCGCGACCTGAACCGCGGGGGCTACACCTACGCGCCGACGACGCCGGCCGGGACCTGAGCCCGCCGGGCGGCGAGCACGGGGCCGGCGTCGGTCTGCAGGAGTTCGCCATCGAGGCCGAAGGCTTCGCGCAGCATCGGGCGGCTGAGTGCTTCCGCCGGCGCGCCGGCGGCAAGCAGGCGCCCGCGGTGCAGCACCGCCAGGCGGTCGCAGGACCGGGCCGCGAGGCCCAGGTCATGCAGCGAGACCAGCACGCCGGCGCCCCGCGCGGCCTCCTCGCGCAGCAGTTCCATGGCGCGGAGCTGGGCGTCGGGGTCCAGGCCCGCGGCCGGCTCGTCGGCCATCAGCAGCGGCGCCCCGGTCGCCAGCAGGCGGGCGAGCAGCACCCGTCCCCGTTCGCCGCCGGACAGCTCCAGGACTCCCCGGCCGGCCACCTCCGCCAGGCCCACTCGCGCCAGGGCGGTCAAGGCCGCCGCGCGGCCGGCGTCGCCGCGATCCGACGGCGCGCCAAGGGCGGCGATGCGCCAGGCGGCCAGGTTCCAGCCGATCCGGCGCTCCTGCGGCAGGTAGCCGACGATGCGGGCGCGCTGCGGCTCCGAAAGCGACGCCAGGGGACGCCCGTCGAGCTCGACCTGCCCGGCGAAGGGCCGCATCAGGCCGAGCGCGGCGCGCATCAGCGTGGTCTTGCCCGAGCCGTTGGCGCCCACCAGGCCCACCATCTCTCCGGGGGCGACCTCGAGGTCGATGTCGGTCAGCACCACGGCGCTCCCGCGGCGGGCCTGCAGGCCGGTCAGGCGAAGGAGGCTCATGTCCGCCAGCTCCGCGCCGCCCGCCAGGCGATGAGGGCGAACAGCGGCGCGCCGAAGAGCGCCGTGACCACGCCGAGTTTCAGCTCCACGTCGGTGGGGATCAACCGGGCGGCGAGGTCGGCCGCCGTCAGCAGCACGGCGCCGGCGAAGGCGGACGGCGTCAGGATGCGCGCGGGATCGCTGCCGGCCGCGGCCCGCACCAGATGCGGCGCGGCCAGGCCGACGAAGCCGATCACGCCGGAGATCGCCACCGAGGCGCCGGTGAGCAGCGCGGCGCCGCCGACCGCCGCCGCCCGCAGCCGCGCCATCGGCAGGCCCGAGAGGGCGGCGGCCTCGTCGCCGAGCGTCAGGGCCAGCAGGCCGCGGGCCGCGTAGGCGCACAGCGCAGCGCCGAGGAGCATCGGCAGGGCGGCGCGCCCAAGGTCGACCCAGTCGCGGTTGGCCACCGATCCGAGCAGCCAGGTCAGCACTTCCGTGGTGGTGATCGGCGAGGGCGAGAGGTTGAACACCAGCGAGGTCAGCGCCCCGCAGAAGGCCGAAAGCGCCACGCCGAAGAGGATCAGGGTCTCGGGCTCACGGAACCGCGCCGCGAGCAGGCTGAGCGCCGCTCCCGTCGCCAGCGCCCCGCCGAGCGCGGACGCCTCGACCGCGCCGACGGTCGCGCCGAGCCCGAGGCTGATCGCCGCGGCCGCGCCCAGCCCCGCCCCCGCCGATACGCCCAGCACGCCCGGGTCGGCGAGCGGGTTGCGCAGCAGGCCCTGCATCACCGCTCCCGCAAGGCCCAGCGCCCCGCCGACCAGCGCGGCGGTGAGGGCGCGCGGCAGGCGGATGCGCCAGAGCACGTCGGCCGCCGGCGAGGCCGGATCGGTGAACGCGCGGGCGTAGTCGGCCCCCGCCAGCGAGGTCTCGCCCCAGGCCACGGCCGCCGCAACGGCGAGCGCCAGGGCCGCCGCCAGCGCAAGGTTCAGCCGCCAGAGGTTCATCTCGGCGCGCGGTCCGCGAGCAGCTTGGCCGCATCGGCGACGAACCACGCTGGACACCCCATCATCGTCCCCGGAAGCTCGGCCACCGCCGCCCTGCGCGCCTGGCGCCGCACCAGCGCGTGCTGGCCAGGGTTCCAGGCCGCGCGGGCGAGCGCCGCACCGTCGTAGAAGCCGAGCACCAGCGCCTTGGGCGGATGCAGGGCCAGGGCTTCCAGCGAAAGCATCCGGAACCCTTGGCCGGTCTCCAGGTTGACGAAGCCGGCCGCCCGCAGGATGGCGTCGACCAGGGTGCCGGCGCCCGCGGTCGCCCCGCCCGGGGTCATGTAGAGCGCCGCGGAGCCCCGCCAGGCGCCGCGCGCCGCCGCCTCCTTGGCGCGCATGCCCGCGATCAGCGCCTCACCCCGCGCCGGCTGGCCAAGCGCTGCGGCCGCAAGCCGGATGTTCTTGCGCACGCCGTCGAAGTCATTGGCCTCGCCGATCTCGACGATCGTCACGCCGCGCCGCTTCAGGGCGCCCAGCAGGCGCGGATCGCCGCCCCAGTAGCGCACCACCGCCTGCGGCCGGGCCGCCAGGGCGGCCTCCAGCGTCGCGCGGCGTCGGGGCAGGCCCTGGGCTTTCTCCCG
>DASPLZ010000089.1:0-2434 GCA_035627295.1 Phenylobacterium sp.
GACGTTCATGGGTCCAGCTATCCGATGAAGTGCGGGCGTGCGCAATCCTTCCCCCGGTACGGGGGAAGTGGCCTGAGACCCGAAGGGGCGAAGGTCGATGGGGGAGGTGGCTTGCAGCCCACAGACTTCCCCCATCGACCCTCGGCTTCGCCTTCGGGCCACTTCCCCCGTACCGGGGGAAGGTTTCCGCTCAGAGGATGAACCGCGACAGGTCGGCGTTCTGAGCCAGCTCGCCGATGCGGCCCCGCACGTAGTCCTCGTCCACCGTCACCGTCTCGCCGGAGCGGTCGGCGGCGGCGAAGCTGATTTCCTCCAGCACCTTCTCCATCACGGTGGCCAGGCGCCGCGCGCCGATGTTCTCCACCGCCCCGTTCACCGTCACCGCCGCGTCGGCCAGGGCGTCGATGGCCGCCTCGGTGAAGGAAAGGGTCACGCCTTCGGTGGCCATCAGCGCCTGGTTCTGAACGATCAGGTTGGCCTCCGGCTCGGTGAGGATGCGGCGGAAGTCGTCGCGGGTCAGGGCCTTCAGCTCCACGCGGATCGGCAGGCGGCCCTGCAGCTCCGGCAGGAGGTCGCTCGGCTTGGCCACATGGAAGGCGCCCGAGGCGATGAAGAGGATGTGGTCGGTCTTCACCGGCCCGTACTTGGTGGCGACCGTGGTGCCCTCGATCAGCGGCAACAGGTCCCGCTGCACGCCCTCGCGGGAGACGTCGGCGCCGGCGCGGTCGGAGCGGCTGGCCACCTTGTCGATCTCGTCGAGGAAGACGATGCCCTGGTTCTCGGCCAGCTCCAGGGCCTCGGTGGTCAGGGCCTCCTGGTCGACCAGCTTGTCGCTCTCCTCGGCGATCAGCGGGGCCCAGGCGCCGGCGACGGTGGTCTTGTGGGTCTTGGTGCGGCCGCCGCCGAAAGCCTTGCCCATCATCTCGGAGAGATTGAGCACGCCCATCGAGGCGCCCGGCTGGCCGGGGATGTCGAACATCGGCAGGCCGCCGCCTGAGTCGGCCAGCTGCAGCTCGACTTCCTTGTCGTCGAGCTCGCCGTCCCGCAGCTTGCGCCGGAAGCTCTCCCGCGCCGCGGTGGAGCCGGGGCCGGTCAGCGCGTCCAGCAGCCGCTCCTCGGCGGCCGCCTCGGCCCGGGCGCGGACGGCGGCCCGGCGCTTGTCGCGCACCATGGCGATGGCGCTCTCCACCAGGTCGCGGACGATCTGGTCCACGTCGCGACCGACGTAACCGACCTCGGTGAACTTGGTGGCCTCGACCTTCAGGAACGGCGCCTGCGCCAGCTTCGCCAGCCGGCGGGCGATCTCGGTCTTGCCGACGCCGGTGGGCCCGATCATCAGGATGTTCTTCGGCGTCACCTCGTCGCGCAGGTCCTCCGGCACGTGGCGGCGGCGCCAGCGGTTGCGCAGGGCCACGGCCACGGCGCGCTTGGCCTCGGGGTGGCCGACGATGAAGCGGTCGAGTTCGGAGACGATCTCGCGGGGGGAAAATTCCGTCATGGGCGCCCAGATAGGCGCTCGCGTCAGCTTTGGGGAGGCTTGGGCGGCGGCGGCGGCGGGATCACCTGGGCGAAGACCAGTTTCCAGCCCGGCTCGCGCCTTTGCCAGACGTGCACATAGTGGCCGGTTCCGGCGTCCGAGACCGCCCGGCCGTAGGTCCAGACGAGGTCGGCGCCCGGCGCGGCCTCGCCGCCCAGGGGCGTGAAGGCGATCTTCGCCGGCGCGGCGGCGAGCGCGCTGGCGTAGCCTTCGGGCGAGCGGGCCGGCGGCTGTTTCGGCACGTAGAGCCGCGCGCCCTCGGCGAGGCGGGCGGTCATCGCCGCGCGGTGGTCGGCGGCGGCGTCCCGGGCCAGGGCGGCCTCGGCGGCGGCGACCTCGTCCCAGGCGGCCTTGGGCGAGGCGGCGTGGCCGGCGGCGGCGGGCAGCAGGGCGGGATCGACGCTGGCCGGCGGCTCGCCGGCCGAGGGGGCGTTGGTGCCGCCGTCGTAGATCCATTTCCAGGCCCCGTCCGGCTGGCGCTTCCAGACGGTGAAGTAGTGGCCGGTGCGCCGGCCGCCGATCTCCACCGGGCCGGTGGTGAAGCCGAAGTCGCCGGAGCGCGACATGCCGGCGAAGGCGGGCCACCAGGCCAGGAGCGGCTCGTCCTTCGGCTTGCCCGGCGGGCGGGCGCCGTAGAGGGCGCTCACCGTGGTCGGCTCGGCGGCGATCATCACCGCATCCGGGACCGAGTGCTTCACGAAGGAGTCGCGCACGCCCATCGCCGCCCCGTCGGCCGCGAAGGCGCGCTCGGCGGCGACCACCGGGGCGGGGTCGATGTCCGCGGCAAAAGCGGGGGAGGCGAGCAAAGTGAGGAGAGCCAGCACGCCCAGGCGCCTCCCCTCCCCCTTGCGGGGAGGGGCCGGGGGTGGGGGTGAAACACCGGGGCGCGGAGCCAGC
>DASPLZ010000090.1:0-5139 GCA_035627295.1 Phenylobacterium sp.
GCGCTTCGAGCGCCTGAAGGACCACTTCGGCGCGTTGCCGGACCTCGAGCGGTTCTATGTCAGCCGCGTGGCCGACGATTTCCATCATCCCCTGGGCGGGCGCCTGGAGGAGGTGCTGGGCGTGGTCAACGCCTGGGGCGAGCTGCCCGACCAGCCCTTGCCGGACGTGCCGCTGGAGCCGGACGACGACGCCACGATCTTCTACACCTCCGGCACCACCGGAAAGCCGAAGGGCGCGCTCGGCACCCACCGCAACATGACCTCCAACGTGATGGCCGGCGGCATCAGCCTGGCGCGGGGCTTCCTGCGCCGGGGCGAGCAGCCGCCGGTGGTCGACCCCTATACCGCCCCGCCCAGGGTCAGCCTGATCGTGGTGCCGCTCTTCCACGTCACCGGCTGCAGCGCCAACATGGTCCCGGCGGTGAACGCCGGCGGCAAGATCGTCCTGATGTACCGCTGGGACGCCGAGCGGGCGATGCAGCTGATCGAGCGCGAGAAGGTGACCTCCACCGGCGGCGTGCCGACCATCGCATGGCAGCTGATCGAGCATCCGGCGCGCTCGAAGTACGACCTCTCCTCACTGCAGGCGGTCTCCTATGGCGGCGCGCCCTCGGCGCCGGAACTGGTGAGGAAGATCGTCGAGACCTTCCCCGCCTCGCAGCCGGGCAACGGCTGCGGCATGACCGAGACGACCGCCACCTTCACCTCCAACAGCGGCATGGACTACCAGCACCGGCCGGACAGCTGTGGCGTCGCAGCCCCGGTAGGCGACATGAAGATCATGTCCGTCGAGGGCGACCGCGAGCTGCCGGTGGGTCAGGTCGGCGAGCTCTGGGCCAAGGGGCCGAACATCGTGCGCGGCTACTGGAACAAGCCGGAGGCCACGGCGGCGACCTTCGTCGATGGCTGGGTGAAGACCGGCGACCTCGCGAGGCTGGACGAGGAGGGATTCTGCTTCATCCTCGACCGCGCCAAGGACATGCTGATCCGCGGCGGGGAGAACATCTACTGTGTCGAGGTGGAAGACGCCCTCTATGAGCACCCTGACGTGATGGATGCGGCCATCGTCGCGGTGCCTCACAAGACGCTTGGCGAGGAGCCTGGCGCGGTGGTGCACTTAAAGCCGGGCGGCACGGCCACCGAGGAGGAGCTGCGCGCCTTCGTCCGCGAGCGGCTGGCGGCCTTCAAGGTGCCGGTGAAGGTGGTGTTCTGGGACGAACCCCTGCCGCGTAACGCCAACGGCAAGATCCTGAAGACCGAACTCAAGAAGGTGTTCGCGCCGGAAACCGAGGCGGCATGACCTCGCCCGCGCTGCGTCCGCTCATCGTTGGCATCGGCGGCGCCGCGCGCGAGGGCTCGTCGACCAACCGGGTGCTGGCGGCCTCGCTGGCGCGGGCGGCGGAGCTGGGCTGCGAGACCCGCATGTTCGAGGGCGCGTTCCTGGCGCGCCTGCCGATCTACGAGCCCGGCAACCCGGCCCGCTGCGCCGAGCGGCTGGAGCTGGTCGAGACTGTGGCGCGGGCGGACGGGGTGATCGTCGCCAGCCCCGGCTATCACGGCTCGATCTCGGGCCTGGTGAAGAACGCCCTCGATACGCTGGAGGACCTGCGCGACGACAAGCGGCCCTACTTCCACGGCCGGGCGGTGGGCACGATCATCACCGCCGACGGCTGGCAGGCGGCCGGCGGGGCTTTGACGGCGCTGCGCCAGATCATACATGCCATGCGCGGCTGGCCGACGCCGTTCGGCGCCGCGCTGAACGCCTCCGGATTGTCCGGCGAGCTCGACGAGAAGGACGCCTGGCAGTTGACGACCGTAGCGGAACAGGTGGTGGAGTTCGCCCGAACGAGGGCCCCGAAATGACCAAGCCCTATCTCGTCGGCGGCGCGCCGCCCTCCGACCCGAAGTCGTCCGAGAGCCCGATCAGCCCGATCGAGGACATCATCGAGGACGCCCGCAACGGCCGCCCCTACATCCTGGTCGACGCCGAGGACCGGGAAAACGAGGGCGACGTCATCATCCCGGCCCAGTTCGCCACGCCCGAGCAGATCAACTTCATGGCCAAGCACGCGCGCGGCCTGATCTGCCTTTCGATCACCGCCGAGCGGGCGCGCCAGCTGCGCCTGCCGCCGATGGCGCATGAGAACCGCGAGAGCATGGGCACGGCCTTCACCGTCTCCATCGAGGCGCGCGAGGGGGTGACCACCGGCATCTCGGCCCACGACCGCTCGCACACCGTGGCGGTGGCGGTGGACCCGACCAAGGGCGCCGACGACATCGTCTCGCCCGGCCACGTCTTCCCGCTGGTGGCGCGCGACGGCGGGGTGCTGGTCCGCGCCGGCCATACCGAGGCGGCGGTCGACATCAGCCGCATGGCGGGCCTGAACCCCGCGGGCGTGATCTGCGAGATCATGAACGACGACGGCACCATGGCCCGGCTGCCGCAGCTGGTCTCCTTCGCCCAGCTGCACGGGCTGAAGATCGGCACCATCGCCGACCTGATCGCCTACCGCCGCCGCACTGAGCGGCAGGTGGAGCGGGTCCTGGAGACGCCGTTCGACTCGGACTTCGGCGGCCGCTTCCGGATGGTCATCTACCGAAACATCCTCGACAAGACCGAGCATGTGGTGCTGACCAAGGGGAAGATCCGCCCCGACAAGCCCACCCTGGTGCGGATGCACCGCGTCGACATGGCCGCCGACATGCTGGGCCATGTGGAGAAGCGCCGCGACTATGTGCCAGCGGCGCTGAGGGCGATCAGCGAATACGACGGCGCCGGCGTGGCGGTGTTCATCCGCGACCCGAACCCGGCCTGGCTCTCCGAGCGCTACGGCCAGGACGCGCCGGGGATCGGGGCCAATGTACTGCGCGACTATGGCGTCGGGGCGCAGATCCTGATCGATCTCGGGGTGCGGGAGATGATCCTGCTCACCTCTTCCAAGACCGTGCTGCCGGGCTCCGGCGGCTACGGCCTGCAGATCGTCGGGCGCCGGCCGCTGGACTGACGGGGCCTGGCGTCGCTGCACGGCCCTGCGTGGTTCGAGACGCGCTGCGCGCTCCTCACCATGACTAAGGTTGTGCTGAGCCCGTCATCCTGAGGGCCCGCGAAGCGGGTGTCTCGAAGGACGCACGGTCGACCCGCATCCCCTTGACGCTCCCGCGCCCCGCGCGCTCCCATGAGGGCAATCCGGCCGCCAAGGCCGATCAGGATCAAAGGGCTGTGTTCAAGATGAAAGTGAAACTGCTGGCGGCCTGCGCCGCCGGAGCGCTCGCGCTCGCCGCTTCCGGCTTCGCCGCCGCGCAGGGAAAGCCGACCGCCGCCGAGGCCAAGGCCTTCGTCGACAAGGCCGAGGCGGACCTCGCCGCCATCGACGGTTACACCACCCGCACCGCCTGGGTGCGCGCCACCTACATCACGCCTGAGACCCTCTGGCTCGACGCCAAGGCGCAGGGCGAGCAGACGGAGCTGGCGACGAAGTACGCCATGGAGGCGGCCAGGTACGACGGCGTCGCCGCCGACCCGGTGACGAAGCGCAAGCTGATGCTCCTCAAGCAGTTCCTCACCCTGCCGGCGCCGGACCGCCCCGGCGCGGCCAAGGAGCTCTCCGAGCTCTCGGGCAAGCTGAACGCGACCTATTCGACCTACAAGTTCGCCTTCAAGGGCAAGCCCATCACCCTCAACGACGCCGAGGACGTGCTGCGCACCTCGCGCGAGCCGGCCGACCTGAAGGCGGCCTGGGAGGGCTGGCATACGGTGGCGCCGCAGATGCGTGGCGACTACGCCAAGCTGGTGGCGCTCTCCAACGAAGGGGCCAAGGGCCTGGGCTACGCCGATGTCGGGGCGCTCTGGCGCTCCAACTACGACATGTCGCCGGCTGAGTTCGAGGCCGAGGTCGACCGGCTCTGGAAGCAGGTGGAGCCCTTCTACAAGAACCTGCACTGCTATGTGCGCGGCAAGCTGAACGAGAAGTACGGCGACGCCGTCCAGCCGAAGACCGGGCCGATCCGCGCCGACCTCCTCGGCAACATGTGGGCCCAGGAGTGGGGCAACATCTACGACGTGGTGGAGCCCAAGGGGGTCAAGCAGCGCAGCTATGACCTCGGCGAGCTGCTGGTCGCCAAGGGCTATGACCCGATCAAGATGACCCGCACGGCCGATGGCTTCTACCAGTCCATCGGCTTCAAGCCGATGCCGGACACCTACTACACTCAGTCGATGATCACCCGCCCGCGCGACCGCGAGGTGGTCTGCCACGCCTCGGCCTGGGACATCGACGGCAAGGAAGACCTGCGCGTGAAGATGTGCATGAAGGTCACCGCCGAGGACTTCCAGGTGATCCATCATGAGATGGGCCACAACATCTATCAGCGGGCCTACAAGGATCAGCCGTACCTGTTCAAAGGCTCGGCGAACGGCGGCTTCCACGAGGCGATCGGCGATTTCGCCGGGCTCTCGGCCGAGACCCCGACGTACCTGAACCAGATCGGCCTGCTCGATAAGGTCCCGGGCGAGGACGAGGACATCCCGTTCCTGCTGGACATGGCGCTCGACAAGATCGCCTTCCTGCCCTTCGGCCTGATGGTCGACAAGTTCCGCTGGGGCGTCTTCTCCGGCCAGACGACGCCGGAGGAATACAACACCGACTGGTGGGCGCTGCGCCTGAAGTATCAGGGCCTGGCGCCGCCCGGGCCGCGGCCGGCCGACGCCTTCGATGCGGCGGCCAAGTATCACGTCGCCGCCAGCGTCTCCTACGAGCGCTACTTCATGGCCCGCATCTACCAGTTCCAGTTCCACCGCGCGCTGTGCAAGGCGGCGGGGCACCAGGGGCCGCTCCACACGTGCTCGATCTACGGCAACAAGGAGGCGGGCGCGATCCTCTGGAAGGCGCTGCAGATGGGCGCGTCGCGGCCGTGGCCGGAGGTCATGAAGGCGCTCACCGGACAGAGCGAGGCGGACGCGAGCGCGATCCTCGAATACTTCGCACCGCTCCAGACCTGGCTCGAGGCCCAGAACAAGGGCCAGCAGTGCGGTTGGTGACGGCGCCGTCAGGAATGACGTCGGCGTTCCTGACGATTTGAGTTGTTGCGGGCAGTTACGGCGCCCTTCGACCTGGTCCCGTGTTTTGCAATACGGGTCCG
>DASPLZ010000091.1:0-3543 GCA_035627295.1 Phenylobacterium sp.
GCGGGCGTGGTCGAGGGGCTGGTCAACGCCGTCACCGGCCGCCGCCCGGGCGGGGCGCAGGCCGCCGCCGCCCAGGCCGTGGACATGCGCGAGCTGGCCTCGGCGCGGGAGTCGCTGCTGGCTGCGCTCGCCCCCTACGGCGCGCGGGTGCTGAGCGTCTATGACACCCCGAAGGGCCCCTGCTCGGAGCCGCTGGAGTTCCTGTCGACGCTGTTCAACGGGGAGATGCGCCCGGTCCTCCTGCCGCGCTCGGACCTCGGCGAGTACCTGCCCTACCGGCGCGTCAGCTTCGGCGCCGAGGCGCTGGAGTTCGCCGCGGCCGGGCGCCTGCCGCGCGGGTTCGCGGCCATGGTCTCGATCAAGGACTACCCGCCGCAGACCGCCGCCGGCATGTTGGATGACTTGCTGCGCCTGCCCTACGAGCTGACGGTCAGCCAGAGCTTCGCCTACGTCGACCGCCAGGCCAGCCTGGACCGCATGAACCTGGCGCTGCGCCGGATGCGCGCCGCCGACGACGAGGCGCTCTCCTTGCGCGAGGGCCTGACCGCCGCCAAGGACGACGTGGCCGCAGGCCGGGCCGCCTTCGGCGAGCACCACCTCTCGGTGATGGTCCGCGCGGAGACGCTGAACGGCCTCAACGAAGCGGTGGCCGAGGTGCAGTCGGCCTTCACCGACATGGGCGTCATCGCCGTGCGCGAGGACGTCAACCTGGAGCCGGCCTTCTGGGCGCAGTTCCCCGGCAACTTCAAGGACATCGCCCGGCGAGCTCTGATCTCGACAGCCAACTTCTCCGGCTTCGCCTCAGGCCACAACTTCCCGGTCGGTCAGGCCGAGGGCAACCACTGGGGCCCGGCGGTGACCGTGCTGGAGACCACCTCGGCCGGCCCCTACCACTTCAACTTCCACCACGGCGACCTCGGCAACTTCACCCTCATCGGCCCCTCCGGCTCGGGCAAGACGGTGGTGCTCGGCTTCCTGCTGGCCCAGGCCCGCAAGTACGACCCGCGCATCGTCTTCTTCGACAAGGACCGCGGCGCGGAGATCTTCCTGCGCGCCATCGGTGGCCGCTACGACGCCATCCGCCCGGGCCAACCGACGGGCTTCAACCCGCTGCAGCTGGAAGACACCCCTGCCAACCGCGCCTTCCTGGCCGACTGGACCGCGCGCCTCGTGACCCAGCAGGGCGAGGTGCTCTCGCCGGAGGACATCGAGCGCATCCACGAGGCGGTGGACGCCAACTTCGCCCAGCAGCCGGCCCACCGGCGCCTGCGCTACTTCGCCGAGCTTTTCCGCGGCCACACCCGGCCCAACGCCGCCGACCTCGCCGCGCGCCTGCGCCCCTGGTGGGGCGAGGGCGAGCGGGCCTGGCTGTTCGACAACCCCGACGACCTCCTCGATCTCGAGGCCCGCACCATCGGCTTCGACATGACCCAGGTGCTGGACGACCCCACCTTGCGCACCCCGGCGATGATGTACCTCTTCCACCGGGTCGAACAGCGGCTGGACGGCCAGCCCAGCCTGATCGTCATCGACGAGGGCTGGAAGGCGCTCGACGACGAGGTGTTCGTCGCCCGCATCAAGGACTGGGAAAAGACCATCCGCAAGCGCAACGGCGTGGTCGGCTTCGCCACCCAGAGCGCCCAGGACGCCCTGGAGAGCCGCATCGCCTCGGCGATCATCGAACAGGCCGCCACCCAGATCTTCATGGCCAACCCCAAGGCCCAGGCCCGCGACTACATCGACGGCTTCGGCCTGACCGAGCACGAGTTCAGCCTGGTCCGCTCGCTGCCGGACACCTCGCGCTGCTTCCTGATCAAGCACGCCAACGACAGCGTGGTGGCGCGCCTCAACCTCGCCGGAGAACCGGAGCTGCTGACCGTGCTCTCCGGCCGCGAGCGCACCGTGCGTATCCTCGACGACATTCGCAGCGACGTCGGCGAAGACCCGGCCGCCTGGCTGCCGCGCCTGCTGGAGCGGGTCTGATGGCGCTGGCCTGCCCCGTCCCGCCGCCGGAGACCGGCCTCGTCCAGGGGCTGCTCTACTCCGTCGACTGCAACACCCAGGGGCTGGTGCAGAGCGCCTATGGCGTGCTGGCCGAGCCCGGCGGGGTGGTGGCCATCGCCCTCACCAGCGCCCTCACCATCTACGTCGCCCTCCTGGGCATCCAGCTGATGCTCGGCCGCGCGCCGCTGAACATCGGCGAGCTGACCATGACCATGCTGAAGATCGGCGTGGTCCTGGTGCTGGCCACCAGCTGGCCCACCTACCAGCAGCTGGTCTTCGACACCCTCTTCCGCGGCCCCGAACAGCTCGGCGGCATGATGCTGCGCTCCATCCAGCCGGACGGCTCGGTCTTCCTCGGCAACCCCTTCGACGGCCTGCAGCTGGCCTACGACCAGCTCACCCGCGGCGCGGCCTTCTACGCCGGGCGCGCCGGCCCCACCGCCTCGCCCTTCACCGGCGGCCCGGCCTTCGCCGCCTTCGCGCTGAACAGCGCCGGCATCCTGATGCTGATGGGCACGCTGGGCGTCATGCTGGCGGCCAAGATCGCGCTCGCCTTCCTGCTGGCGCTCGGCCCGGTGTTCGCCGGCTTCCTGCTGTTCGATTCCACCCGCGGCCTCTTCGAAGGCTGGCTGCGCGCTTCCATCGGCCTCGCCCTCGTACCGCTCCTCGCCATCATGACGCTGGTCGTGCAGCTCACCCTGATGGAGCCGCTCCTCATCCGCATGATCGAGCTGCGCGGCCAGGGGATCGTCGACCTGACACCGGCTGTCGGCGTCTTCCTGCTGACCCTGATCACCGCAGGCGTCGCCCTGGCTCTGCTGGCGGCCATCGGCTTCATCGCCGGCGGCCTCAAGGTCGGCGGGCGGCGCATGGTCGAGCGCGCCTCCGACGGCCGCGTCGCCGCCCTGACGCCCGCCGCTCAGTCCTCCGCGCCCACCTCCATGCGCCCGGCCCAGCTGGAGATGCAGCCTAGGGCCCAGGCCGTGGCCGCCGCCGCCGCCTCGCTGGAGCGCCGCGACATCCGCCTGCAGGAGGGCCCCGCCCCCCGCCGCCTCGACATTTCCTCCCGCTCTGAACGCGCCACCGAGGCCGTGCGCGTCCAGCCGCTGGGCCAATCCTATCGGCGCTCCGCCGGCCCCATGCGGGCCGCCTCCAGCGCCCGGAGAGACCGATGAAACCGGAAAAGCCCCCCGTGGCCGACCGCCAGCGCTACTACGCCGAGGCCGCCAGCTGGTCGCAGGACGTGCACGGCGCCCTGCGCCAGTCGCGCCGCGTCGCCTGGATCATCGCCGGCGTGGCGGTGGCCGTCGCCCTGCTGGAAGCCATCGCGCTGGCCACCCTCGCGCCACTGAAGACGGTGATCCCCTACACCATCACCGTCGACCGCCAGACCGGCTACGTCGAGACCATCCAGGGCCTCAAGCCCGGCCCGCTGACGCAGGACGCGGCGGTCACCCAGTCGATGCTCGCCCGCTATGTCCTGGCCCGCGAGACCTTCGACGCCACCGACCTGCAGGCCAATTACCGCATGGTGACCGG
>DASPLZ010000092.1:0-12534 GCA_035627295.1 Phenylobacterium sp.
CACCGACGCCGACATTCACCCGAACGTGCTGCGCGCCATGCTGGGCCTGCACGTCCGCACGACCTTCAACAGCGTCACGGTCGACGGCGACACCTCGACCAACGACACCTGCCTGCTGTTCGCCACGGGAGCCTCGGGCGCGCCGCGCATCGGCCGGGTCGGCGACCGGCGCCTGAAGGACTTCTCCCGCGCGCTGGACAGGGTGATGCTCGACCTCGCCCACCAGCTGGTCCGCGACGGCGAGGGGGCCACCAAGTTCATCAAGGTCACCGTCACCGGCGCCGAGACGGCCGCCTCGGCCCGCAAGATCGCCCGCACCATCTGCGAGAGCCCGCTGGTCAAGACCGCCTTCGCCGGCGAGGACGCCAACTGGGGCCGCATCGTCATGGCGGTCGGCCGGGCCGACGAGCCGGTGAACCGCGACCGCATGAGCGTGAAGTTCGGGGACCTGTGGGCCGCGCAGGACGGCCTCGTCTCGCCGACCTACTCCGAGGCCAAGATGAGCGCCTACATGAAGCGTCAGGAGCTGGAGGTGGCCATCGACGTCGGCGTCGGCCGCGCCTCCGCCACCATGTGGACCTGCGACCTCACCAAGCAGTACGTGGCGATCAACGGGGACTACCGGTCCTGAGCGAGAAACCGCTCCTGCTCGTGGCCGCCTGCGCCCTGGTCGACGTCGATGGGCGGGTGCTGATCTGCCAGCGGCCGGAAGGCAAGCAGCTGGCCGGCCTCTGGGAGTTTCCGGGGGGCAAGGTGGAGCCCGGCGAGACGCCGGAGGCCTGCCTGATCCGCGAGCTGGAGGAGGAACTGGGCATCCGCGTGCCGCCGCCGTGCCTGGCGCCGTTCGTCTTCGCGAGCCATGCGTACGAGAGCTTCCACCTCCTGATGCCGCTCTACCTCTGCCGGCGCTGGGAGGGGCAGGTGGAGGCGCGCGAACACGCGGCGCTCGCCTGGGTCAAGCCGATGAAGCTCGCCGACTACCCGATGCCGCCGGCCGACGCGCCGCTGGTGGCGTGGCTCAGGGATTTGCTGTGACGCCTAAATTCTCCCATGCAGCGAAGCGGAACGGGGGAGGGGGACCGCGAAGCGGTGGAGGGGACGAGGTTCTGCACGGAGACTCAGCAAGGGCGCGCCGGCGAGAACCTGCAGGCCCTCCCTCCAAGTCACGCCCCCTCCACCACTTCGTGGTCCCCCTCCCCCGCAGGCGGGGGAGGATTTCAGGTCGCCGCCCACCCCGTGAGCGTCAGGATCTCGAAGGTCGCCGGCACGCGGCCGTCGGGTTCGGCGAACTGCTCGATGTAGAGCTCGCGCGCGCGGGCCAGCACCGCGCGGCGCAGCCTGGGAGCGCGCTCGGCGAAGGCGGCGGTCTCGCCCATGCGGCGCAGGTCGGCCAGCAGGGCCAGCGGGTCGGCGTAGCGCACGGTCACCCGGTCGACGTCCGCCACCGGCATCAGGAAGCCGGCCCGCTGCAGGAGGCTCGGCGCGTCGGCGGGGTCGGCGAAGGGGGAGACGCGGCTGGCCGCGCCGCCGGTGATCTCCGCCTCGGCGGCCAGCAGGCTGCCGCGCAGCTCGTGCAGGGTGGCGCCACCGAGGAAGGCGGCGAGGAAGAGGCCATCGGGCTTCAGCGCCCGGCGGGCCTGCACCAGCGCGCCGACCACGTCGTTGGTCCAGTGCAGGGCCAGCACCGAGACGATCAGGTCGAGGCTGGCGGGCGCGAAGGGCAGGGCCTCGGCGTCGCCGAGGACGAAGCAGCCCCGGCGGCCGGCCAGCATGGCCGGCGAGGTCTCCATCTCCACCAGGGTCTCGACCCGGCGGCGGGCGTCGCTGGCGGCCAGGGCCTCGGCGAAGGCGCCGCGGCGGGCGGCGAGGTCGACGGCCCGCGGGAAGCGGCGCATGATCGCCTCCAGCCGCTCGACCACGTCGGCGGCGGCCCGACGATGCAGGAAGTCGGCGGCGGTGAAGCCGGCGGCGGCGCGGTCGAGCCGGAGGCGGCGCAGGTCGGGGTCGAAGAGGCGGGGGGCGTGCATGCGCGGCGAACATGGCCTCTCGAGGTCCGCATGGAAACCGGGCGGGCGGCTCGGCGAGGCTTTGCGCGGCGCGCTGGACCTGGCGCTGCCGCCGCACGGGCTGGACGGGGAGGCCTCGCCGCACGGGATCGGGCTGTCCGCGCAGGCCTGGAGCCGCATCGTCTTCCTGGAGGAGCCGGTCTGCGACGGCTGCGGCGCGCCGTTCGAGCACGGGCTGGGCGTCGGTGCGCTCTGCGCGGCCTGCGAGGCTAGACCGAGGCGCTTTGCGCGGGCGAGAGCCGCGTGCCTCTACGACGAGGGCTCGCGCGACCTGATCCTGCAACTGAAGCACGCCGACCGGCTGGACCTCGCGCCCCTCTTCGCCCGCTGGCTGAACCGGGCGGCGCGCTCCTTGCTGGCCGAGGCGGACGCCATCGCGCCCGTGCCGATGCACCAGTGGCGGCTGCTGTCACGACGCTACAACCAGGCGGCGGAGATCGCTCGGCCGCTCAGCCGGCTCTCCGGCGTCGCCTACTGGCCGGACGTGGTGCGGCGGGTGCGGCGCACCGGGAGCCAGGGCGGCAAGTCCGGCCCCGGCCGGCGGCGCAACGTGGCGGGGGCCTTCGCGGTGCCGCCCAGGCTGTTCCCCAAGGTGGCCGGCAAGCGCGTGCTGCTGGTCGACGACGTTCTGACCACGGGCGCCACGGCGGAGGGCTGCGCGCGGGCGCTGCTCAAGGCCGGCGCATCGGCGGTGGACCTTGCGGTCGTGGCGCGTGTTAAAGAGGCGTCACACCTCACCATATGAGCGCCATGGCTCACGTCACCATCTACACCAAGCCCTACTGCCCCTACTGCATCCGCGCCCTCGACCTGCTCGAGAAGAAGGGGGTGGAGTTCACCGAGATCGAGGCCGCCTTCGACCCGGAGAAGAAGCGCGAGATGATCCAGCGCGCGAACGGCGGCTCGACCTTCCCGCAGATCTTCATCGGCGAGACGCACATCGGCGGCTCCGACGACATGATGGCCCTGGAGCGGGCGGGGAAGCTCGATGCGATGCTCAGTGCGTGATTTTCCCTCCCCCTTGTGGGGAGGGTGGATCGGCGCGCAGCGACGAGACGGGTGGGGGACCTCCGGCGTCTCGGGTATTCCGGCGAGTCAGCAAGCCCCCCACCCGAGCCGCTTCGCGGCCCACCCTCCCCACAAGGGGGAGGGAAAGTGAACTTCCGCGCCTCGCTCATCCAGCTCCGCACGCCCGCCGACCAGGCGGCGGCGCTCGCCCACGTCCTGCCGCTGGTGCGCCAGGCGGCGGGGGAGGGGGCGCGGCTGGTCGCGACGCCGGAGGCGACCAACCTGCTGCAGAAGGACAAGGCCAGGCTGGCCGCCGTCCTCAAGCCGCTGGACGAGGACCCCTGCGTCGCCGGCCTGCGCGCGGCGGCGGTGGAGCTCGGCGTCTGGCTGCTGATCGGCTCGGCGCTGGTGAAGCGGCCGGACGGCAAGGCGGCGAACCGCTCGCTGCTGGTGACGCCGACCGGCGAGATCGCCGCCTGGTACGACAAGCTGCACATGTTCGACGTCGACCTGCCGACCGGCGAGACCGCGCGGGAGTCCGAGAGCTATGAGCCGGGCGACCGGGCGGCCACGGCGGACGTCGAGGGCGTCCGGTTGGGCCTCTCCATCTGCTACGACCTGCGCTTCCCGATGCTCTACCGGGCGCTGGCGGGCGCGGGGGCCGAGGTGCTGACCATCCCCGCCGCCTTCACCCGCCCGACCGGCGAGGCGCACTGGGAGGTGCTGATGCGCGCCCGGGCGATCGAGACCGGCTCGTTCGTGCTGGCGCCCGCGCAGGGCGGCTTCCACGAGGACGGGCGCGGCACCTATGGCCACTCGCTGGCCGTCGCGCCCTGGGGTCAGGTCATCGGCAAGCTGGACCACGACGAGCCGGGCGTGCTGACGGTTGATCTGGACCTGGAAGAAGTGGTTAAGGCCCGCGCCGCCATACCGGCGCTGAAGAACGCCCGCGCCTTCACCGGACCATGATCAAGTACGCCCTGACCTGCGAGCATGAGCACCCCTTCGAGGGCTGGTTCGGCTCCTCGGCCGACTATGACGACCAGCAGGCGAGCGGGATGCTGGAATGCCCGGTCTGCGGCTCCAAGGCGGTCAGGAAGCAGATCATGGCCCCCGCCGTCGCGGGGACGAAGCGCACCAAGCCGGCCGATGCGTCGCCGCAGATGCATTCGATGATGATGGAGGCCATGGGCCGGGTGCGCCGGCACGTGGAGGAGAACTTCGACTACGTCGGCGACGCCTTCGCCCGCGAGGCCCGCGACATCCACGAGGGCAAGGCCGAGGAGCGCGGCATCTATGGCGAGGCCTCGCCCGCCGAGGTGAAGAAGCTGGTCGAGGACGGGGTGCCGGTGGCGCCGCTGCCGGACGCCCCGCCGAAACCGGACGAGATGAACTGAGTTTCCCTGCCATGCAGCAGCAGGTCTCGGTCATCACCCTGGGCGTCGCCGACCTGGCCCGCTCGAAGCGGTTCTACGTCGAGGGCTTCGCCTGGACGCCGGTGTTCGAGAACGCGGAGATCGTCTTCTACCAGATGAACGGGTTCGTGCTCGGGACCTGGCTGACCTCCCAGCTGGAGGGCGACATGCAGCGGTCGGGCCTGGCGAGGCCCGGCGCCTTCGCCCTGGCGCACAATGTGGCCGCCGAGGCCGAGGTTCAGCCGCTGATCGACCGGCTTGCGGCGGCCGGCGGCAGGGTGCTGCGGCCGGGCGATGCGCCGCCGCACGGCGGCTTTCGCGGCTATGTCGCCGATCCGGACGACCACGCCTGGGAGATCGCCCACAACCCGGCCTGGCCGATCAGCCCCGAGGGCTATGTGAGGTTCAGCGCCTGACCCGCCCTCGGCCGGGTCACGGTGATCATGTAGTTCACGTCGGCGTCGCGGCCCTGGCTCCACTTGCCGGTCAGCGGATTGAAGGACACGCCGAAGGGGCCGTGACCCTTGACGCCCTCGCCCTCCAGGAAAGCCTCCAGCTCCAGCGGCTTCAGGAACTTCTTCCAGCTATGGGTGCCCGCCGGCAGCCAGCGCAGCACGTACTCCGCACCGATCTTGGCCAGGGCCAGGGACTTCAGGGTGCGGTTCAGGGTGGCGACCACCATCAGCCCGCCGGGCGCCAGCAGGCGCGCGCAGGTGCGCAGGAATTCCCCCGGGTCGGCGACGTGCTCGATCACCTCCATGTTGAGGATCACGTCGAACGGGCCGGCGCCCTCGGCCAGCAGCTGCTCGGCGGTGGCGGCGCGGTAGTTGATGGTCAGACCCTGTTCCGCCGCGTGAGTGGAGGCCGTGCCGATGTTGCGCTCCGAGGCGTCGACGCCGGTCACTTGGAAGCCCAGCCGGCTCATCGGCTCGGAGAGCAGGCCGCCGCCGCAGCCGATGTCGAGCAGGCTCAGGCCCTCGAACGGCCGCCGGGCGGCGGGGTCGCGGCCGAAGGCGACCAGGGCGTGCTCGCGGATGAACTGCAGGCGCACCGGGTTGAAGCGGTGCAGGGGGGCGAACTTGCCGTTCGGGTCCCACCACTCGGCGGCGATGCGCGAGAAGCGCTCCACATCGGCTTCATCGACGGAGGATCGCAGGGGTTCGGCGGACATGCGCGTCATCTAAACATCACGAGGGCGGTTGGCGACCTTGGCGGGCCTCGCTAGAAGCGCCCCGCACATAAGAAACGGGGATCGCAAGACACGTGTCACGCCTGGTGATGAAGTTCGGCGGCACTTCGGTGGCCGACCTGGAGCGCATCCGGCGCGTGGCGCGGCTGGTGGCCGCCGAGATCGAGGCGGGGCACCAGGTGGCGGTGGTGGTCTCGGCCATGGCCGGCAAGACCAACGAGCTGGTCGCCTGGACCGACGGCGCCGGCCCGCCCGCCCAGGGCATCGAGCAGGTCGACGACGAATACGACGCCGTGGTCGCCTCGGGCGAGCAGGTGACGGCGGGGCTCCTGGCGCTCACCCTGCGCAACATGGGCCACCGGGCGCGCTCCTGGCTCGGCTGGCAGATCCCGATCATCGCCGACGACGCCCACGGCCGCGCCCGCATCGACGACATCCCGCCGGAGAAGCTCGGGGACGCCATGAACAAGGGCGAAGTGGCGGTGATCGCCGGCTTCCAGGGCGTCACCCGCGAGGGGCGCATCGCCACCCTGGGCCGCGGCGGCTCGGACACCAGCGCGGTGGCCATCGCCGCGGCGCTGAAGGCCGAGCGCTGCGACATCTACACCGACGTCGATGGGGTCTACACCACCGACCCGCGCATCGAGCAGAAGGCCAGGAAGCTCGCCAAGATCTCCTACGAGGAGATGCTGGAGATGGCCTCGCTGGGGGCCAAGGTGCTGCAGACCCGCTCGGTGGAGCTCGCCATGGCGCAGAACGTGCGCGTGCGGGTGCTGTCGAGCTTTGTCGAACCCGGAGAAGCGCCCGGCCAGGGCACCATCGTCTGCGACGAGGAAGAGATCATGGAAAAGCGCATCGTCTCGGGCGTGGCCTACAGCCGCGACGAGGCCAAGATCAGCCTGTTCGGCCTGCCGGACCACCCGGGGGTCTCCTCGGCGATCTTCGGGCGGCTGGCCGACGCCAACGTCAATGTCGACATGATCGTGCAGAGCCATGCCCGCACCGAGGGCGCGGCCAACATGGAGTTCACCGTCGGCAAGCGTGACGCCGGCCGGGCGGTGGAGATCGTCAAGGCCGCCCAGAAGGAGATCGGCTTCGAGGACGTGGCGGTGGACGAGGACGTCGCCAAGGTCTCGGTGATCGGGGTGGGGATGCGCAGCCACGCCGGCGTCGCCCAGAGCATGTTCAAGGCGCTGGCCGACAAGGGCGTGAACATCCAGGTGATCTCGACCTCGGAGATCAAGATCAGCGTGCTGATCGAGGCGGCCTACACCGAACTGGCCGTGCGCGCCCTGCACGCGGCCTACGGGCTGGATCAGCTCTGAGGGTCAGAGGGCGATGATCGTGCGGATTTCCGCATAAGGCGCGCGCAGGGCGCCGGCTTCGGGACGCTCGATCAGGCCGGCGGCGGTGAGCGCCTCGACATCCTCGTGCACGCGCTTGTAGTCGCGGCCCAACTGCCGGGCGAGGGCGGCGATGCTGGCGGCGGGGCGGGCGTGAAGCGCGCGAAGCAGCTCCAGCCGGCGGGGAGAGAGCACCCGCGCCAGGGTTTCGAAACTGTCGAACGACAGGTGACGCTCGGCGTGCGTCTCGCCTTGCTCTGCGCGTCGCCAGGCCTGTGCGAAGCGCGCGGCCATGTCCTCGCGGGTGCCGCCCACATGGATGTCGAGTTCAGCCATCCTTCGCCTCCAACTGCTCGACGGCGTTCAGGAAGTCGATCATCAGCTGATCGACGGAGACGAAGCGATAGGGCCGCTCCTCCTCGCCGATATGCATGTGATCGCCTTTGCCCCGTTCATTGTCGAACCCGACCAGCCTGCGGCCCGGATAGCCGAAGAAAAGGCTGTAGCGCAGCCGGTGGGTCGATGGTGGAACAGGCTCGGGAACGCGCCAGATCTTCATCTCCAGAATGGCTCCGCTGGCTTCCACACGCTTTTCGCGGAAGAGCAGCTCGGCCTTCATATGGCGTAGGATGCCATAAATTCTGTGCGCGGTCGAGCTTTGCCGGACTTACGTCGTCGGATTGGCTAAAGCTTACCGGCAATTCATTTGCGCGTCGGCGGCCGGAGTCGGATGCAATCGGCTCCGGGCAGGGGAGTTTCAAGGCATGAAATATCGGGCATCGGCCATCGCGCTCGTGGCGGCGCTGGCTTTGGGCGGCGCTGCGCAGGCGCAGGATGCGGGCAAGCCGCAGTACGGGGCCTGGGGCTTCGACCTTGCAGGGGCCGACCTTTCGGCGAAGCCGGGCGACGACTTCAACCGCTACGCCGCCGGCAAGTACCAGGACGCGCTGGTGATCCCGGCCGACAAGGTGGCCTATAGCCCGCGCGCGGCGGCGGCCGACGCGCTGGAGAAGCGCGTCCACGAGATGATGGAGGCCGCGGCCAAGGCCGCCGGACCGAACCCCGCGACCAACGAGGCCAAGGTGGGCGCCTACTACGCCTCGTTCATGGACGAGGCGCGGATCGAGGCGGCGGGCGCAAAGCCGATCGCCGACGAGCTGGCGGCGGTGAAGGCTGCGACCATGCGTGAAGCGCTGGCGGAACTGGCGGGACAGGCGCCGCGCGGGTTCTACGCCTCGCCGTTCTCGATCAGCGTCGATCCGGACCTGAAGCGCCCGGAACGGTATGTGACCTACATGGGCCAAGCCGGCCTCGGGCTGCCGGACCGCGACTATTACCTGGACGCCAAGTTCGCCGAGCAGAAGGGCAAGTACCAGGCCTATGTGGCCAGGCTCCTTAGCCTCGCCGGATGGCCCGAGCCCGAGCGGAACGCCGCCGACATCGTCGCCTTCGAGACCAAGATCGCCGAGGCGTCCTGGACCAAGACCCAGCAGCGCGACCTCGACAAGACCTACAACCTCACCTCCATCGCCGACCTGAAGGCCCAGGCGCCGGGCTTTTCCTGGGACGGGTTCCTGAAGGGCGCGGACCTGACCGCCGCCAAAGAGGCCGTGGTCGCCGAGAACACCGCCTTCCCGAAGATCGCCGCGGTCTGGGGCCAGACGCCGGTCGCCACCCTGCAGGCCTGGCAGGCCTTCCGCGTGGCCGACAGCGCCGCGCCGTACCTGTCCAAGGCGTTTGTCGATGCGCACTTCGACATGCGCGCCAAGACCCTGGCCGGGCAGGCGGAGATCGCGCCGCGCTGGAAGCGGGGCGTGCGGCTGGTCTCGGGCGATGCGGCCTTCGCCAGCCAGACCCCGGCCGCCATGGCCTGGGCGGTGGGCGAGATGTACACCGACCGCTACTTCCCGCCGGAGTCGAAGGCCAAGGTCGAGGCGCTGGTGAAAGACGTCACCGCCGCCCTGCGCGGTCGCATCCAGCAGATCGACTGGATGAGCCCGGCGACCAAGGTGGAGGCGCTGAAGAAGCTCGACACCTACACCGTCAAGATCGGCTATCCGGACAAGCCGCAGCGCGACTATTCGAGCCTGGTCATCAAGCCGGACGACCTGACGGGCAACATCGAGCGGGCCGCGGCCCTCGACTGGGCCTTCCAGTCGAAGCGGCTGAACGATCCGGTCGACAAGACCGAGTGGTCGATGAGCCCGCAGACCAACAACGCCTACAACGGCATCCTGCGCGACATCGTCTTCCCGGCGGCCATCCTGACGCCGCCGATCTTCGACCCCAACGCCGACCCGGCGGTGAACTACGGCGCCGTGGGCGGGGTGATCGGCCACGAGCTGATCCACGGTTTCGACGACCAGGGGCGCAAGATCGACGCCTCCGGCGCCCTGCGCGACTGGTGGACGGCGCAGGATGCGGCGACCTTCGAGAAGCGCGCCGGCATGCTGGGCGCGCAGTACGACCAGTTCGAGCCGCTGCCGGGCGCCAAGGTCAACGGCAAGCTGACCATGGGCGAGAACATCGCCGACCTGGCCGGCCTGACGGCGGGGCTCGAAGCCTACCGCATCTCGCTGAAGGGCAAGCCCGCGCCGGTGATCGACGGCCTGACCGGCGACCAGCGCGTCTTCCTCGGCTGGGCTCAGGCCTGGCGCGGCAAGACCCGCGACGACGCCCTGCGCAACCAGGTGGTCACCGACCCGCACTCGCCGCGCCAGTACCGGGTGATCGGCCCGATGCGGAACATGGACGCCTGGTACGAGGCCTTCGGGGTCAAGCCCGGCGACAAGCTCTTCATCGCGCCGGACGAGCGGGTCAGGCTCTGGTGACCGAGGCGGTCCGCATCGTCGGCTTCGAGGCCCTGGATGCGGGCCAGCTTTCGCAGGCGGCGGCGATCCTGGAGCGGGCGTTCGCCCACATGCCCGACGCCTGGCCGACGCCGGAGGAGCGGGCCGAGGAGGTGCAGAGCTTCCTGCAGGACGACGAGCGGGAGGCGCTGGCCGCGCTGGCGGGCGAGCGGGTCGTCGGCTGGATCGGCTGGATCGAGAGCCACTCGCACAGCTGGGAGCTGCATCCGCTGGCGGTCGACCCGGACTGGCAGGGTCGGGGGATCGGCCGGCGGCTGACGGCGGAGCTGGAGGCCCGCGCCCGTGCGGCGGGGATGCTCTCGGTCTGGCTGGGCACGGACGACGACTTCGGCGGCACCAACCTCTTCGGGGTCGATGTCTTCCCTGACGTGCTGGCGCATGCGGCCCAGGCGGAGACCACGGAGGGTCATCCCCTCGGCTTCTACCGCAAGCTCGGCTACGAGGTCGTCGGCCTTTTCCCGGACGCCAACGGCTTCGGCAAGCCGGACATACTTATGGCCAAACGCATCGCCAGATGAACCGAACCGTCGCCTTGGCGTTCTCGTCGCCATCGAGGCGCGCCCCCGGCGTCGCTGCAAAGGATTGGACATGAACAAGCTTGCTCACATCACCACGGCCGGCGCGATCAGCCTGGCGCTGGCCATTCCCGCGGCGGCGGTCGCCGGGGACAAGACCCGCAACGCGGTTGTGGGCGGCGTGCTCGGGGCCGTGGCCGGCGCGGCGGTCTCCGACGGCGACACCGGCGCGACGGTGGCCGGCGGCGCGCTCGGCGCCCTGGTCGGCGTGGCCATCGCCAAGGACGGCAAGAAGCGCCGCTACTATCGCGACCACCGTGGCCGCACCTACTACCAGGACAGCCGCGGCCGCCACGTCTACGACGACTACAACTACGCGCGCCGTCACCGCCACGAGGGCCGCTACTACCGCTAGGCCGCGGGAATCACCGGACGACCAACGCCTCCTCCGAGCGATCGGAGGGGGCGTCTTCTTGCGCTCTCCCTCCCCCTTGTGGGGAGGGTGGGCCGCGAAGCGGCTCGGGTGGGGCTTTGCAGACTCGCCGCGACAGCCGAGAGGCCGCAGGTCCCCCACCCGTCTCGGCGCTGCGCGCCGATCCACCCTCCCCACGAGGGGGAGGGAGATTTCCCGGTGAACGGCAGCTGAAGGTCGCGGTTCAGAACGGGTTCAGCGCGGGCCTGTCATCTTCCCCGTCATCAAGGCCGCACATGCGCGGCCGATGAAAGGAACTGAAGATGAAAACGCCTGGCAAGTTTGTGAAGACCGCTACCGCCGGCGCGATCGTTCTGGCCCTCGCGGCCCCCGCGAGCCAGGCGTTCGCCGGCGACAAGACCCGCAACGCCGTGATCGGCGGCCTCCTGGGCGCCGTGGCCGGCGCGGCCATCTCCGATGGCGACGGCGGGGCCACCGTGGCCGGCGGCGCGCTCGGCGCCCTGGTCGGGGTCGCGGTCGCCAGCGACGGCAAGTCGCACCGCTATTACCGCGACGGCCGCGGCCGCACCTACTATCGCGACCATCGCGGCCGCAACGTCTACGACGACTACTACGCCCGCAGCCGTTACCAGCGCGGCGACCGCTACGGCTACAACAGCGGCTACCGCTACGACGCGCGGTACGGCTACTACCGCTAAGCGGCCCTCTCCCGCCTTCGGAGCGATGTCGACGGCGGGGGGAATCGGAACAAGGTGGAGAGGGCAGCCGCCATCTCGGCCTGACCTGCCCATCCATTCGAGCCTCCCCCGGTCCCCGGGGGAGGTTTTCTTCGCGCCTGGCCTTTGGCGGGCGCCAGCCTCTGCCTGATCCTTGGGCTTCGCGTTTTCTTGACGGCCCAGGTTGCAAAACCTTGTCAAAATTCGCCGCCGGAACTGCTAGTTAGCGTTGAAGGGACAGGGAGACTCTATCGCCGCCATGGCCGCACCGGGCCTCGCCATCCGTGGGCAAAGAAGCCTGCTCCGCCAGATTCGCGAGGCTCTGGCCGGGGGCGGGCCAGCCCAGGCGCGCCTGGACATGGTGGTGCGGATCATCGCCCGCTCGATGGTGGCCGAGGTCTGCTCGATCTACCTGCGCAGCGCCGGCGGCGACCTGGAGCTCTTCGCCACCGAGGGCCTGGACCCCGGCGCCGTCCACGTCACCCGCCTGAAGCCCGGCGAGGGCCTGGTCGGCGAGATCGTGCGGCTCGGCAGCCCGCTGACCCTGTCGGATGCGCCGAGCCATCCGGCCTTCTCCTACCGGCCCGAGACGCAGGAGGACCCGTTCCACTCATTCCTCGGCGTGCCGCTGCTGCGCGGCGGGCGGACCATCGGCGTGCTGGTGGTGCAGAACCGCACCGAGCGGGTCTACGAGGACGACGAGGTCGAGGACCTGCAGATCGTGGCGATGGTGCTGGCCGAGATGGTGGCGGCCGGCGACCTGCTCACCGGCGAGGCCCTGAAGGGCGTCGAGATCGCGCCGCAGAAGCCCGAGCGGGTGAAGGGCGCCAAGTTCGCCGACGGCCTCGCCCTGGGGGTCGCGGTGCTGCACGAGGCGCCGATGGGTCCCTCGCAGCTGCTCACCGACGACGTGGTGGCCGAGGAGGCCAGGCTGGAGGCCGCCATCGCCAGCCTCAGGCTGCAGATCGACGAGATGCTC
>DASPLZ010000093.1:0-2527 GCA_035627295.1 Phenylobacterium sp.
CGTAGCGGGTGATGAAGGTCTCGAAGAGCGCCGCGTCGCGCGCTTCCGGAAAGGCCATGCCGGCGGCCTCGAACCCACGCCGCATCAGCGCCCGGGCGCCATTGCCGATCAACGGGCGCACCTCGTCCACCGTCAGCGTCGGCAGGCCCTCGTCGATCAGGATCGAGTTCAGCGTGCCGACCAGGTCCGGCGCGGTCTCCACCAGGGTGCCGTCGAGGTCGAAGACGATGGTCGAGCCGGCGAGGGCGCTCAGGTCTTCGGCCACGGATCGGACGCCTTTCATCGAACCTGGCCTCGGTTTCGGCTAAAGGCCCTGGGATTGCAACGATTCCACGGAACCTCCTCGGGAGAGCGCCCATGACCGCCCGCGCCGCCGTCATCCTCGCCGCCGGCGAGGGCACGCGCATGAAGTCGCCGACGCCGAAGATGCTGCACCGGCTGGCCGGCCGCGCCCTGATCGACCACGCCATCGATGCGGCCGAGGCGGCCGGCTGCGAACGGGTGGTGGTGGTGGTCGGCGCCCACAGCCCGGCGGTGGCGGCGCACGTCAAGGCGCGCCTGGGCGATGCGGCCGTGGCGGTGCAGGACCCGCCGCTGGGCACCGGCCACGCGGTGCTCTCCGCCCGCGAGGCGCTGGCGGGCTTCGATGGCGACGTGGTGGTGACCCTCGGCGACTGCCCGCTGCTGACGCCGGAGGCCGTCGCCCCGCTCTGGAAGCTGCGCGCCGAGGGGGCCGATGTCGCGGTGCTCGGCTTCGAGGCGGCCGACCCCACCGGCTACGGGCGGCTGATCCTGGCGCCCAAGGGCGTCCTGCTGCGCATCGTCGAGCAGCGCGACGCCACCGAGAACGAGCGCCAGGTGCGCCACTGCAACTCCGGCGTCATCGCCGCCGACCGCGCGCGGCTCTTCGAGCTGCTGGCCGAGGTGAGGAACGACAACGCCAAGGGCGAATACTACCTCACCGACATCGTCGGCGTAGCCCACGCCAGAGGCCTCTCGACCCGCGCCGCCTTCGCGCCGGAGGCCAACACGGCCGGGGTCAATTCCCAGGCCCAGCTCGCCGAGCTGGAGGCCGTCTGGCAGGCCCAGCGCCGCGCCGCCCTGATGGAAGAGGGCGTGGCGATGAGCGCGCCGCACACCGTCTTCCTCAGCTGGGACACCTGGATCGGCCCGGGAGCGGTGGTCGAGCCCAACGTCGTCTTCGGCCCCGGCGTGACGGTGGAAGGCGAGGCCCAGATCCGCGCCTTCAGCCACCTGGAGGGCGCCATCGTGCGGGCCGGCGCGATCGTCGGTCCCTACGCGCGCCTGCGCCCCGGCGCCGACATCGGCGAGGCGGCGCATATCGGCAACTTCGTCGAGGTGAAGAAGGTGAAGGTGGGCCAGGGCGCCAAGGCCAACCACCTGGCCTATCTGGGCGACGGCTCGGTGGGCGAGGGCGCCAACATCGGCGCCGGCACGATCTTCTGCAACTACGACGGCTTCGACAAATACGAGACCCACGTGGGCGCGGGCGCCTTCATCGGCTCGGACACCGCGCTCGTCGCGCCGGTGCGGGTGGGGGAGGGCGCCTACACCGGCTCCGGCTCGGTGATCACCAAGGACGTTTCGCCGGACGCCCTGGCGCTCGCGCGTGGGCAGCAGGTGGAGAAGGCCGGCTGGGCGGCGGCCTTCCGCGAGCGCAAGCGGGCGGAGAAGGCGGCGAAGAAGGGCTGAGACGCCGTGCGTGGTTCGAGACGCGGCTTCGCCGCTCCTCACCATGACTAGGGTTTGCTGATTTCGTCATCCTGAGGAGGCCGAAGGCCGTCTCGAAGGACGCAGGGCCCCTCAGCGCCCGCCCGCCACCGCCCGCGCCGCCGGCACGACCCGCACGCTGGCCGTCGCCCGCGCCACCACCACGCCGTCGGCGTCGGTGAGCCGCCCCTCCAGAAACGCCACCGTCTTGCCGAGCTGCACCACCCGGCCTTCGCCGACCAGCGTCCCGGCCTTCGCCGGCGCCAGGTAGCTGATGTTGAGGTCGATGGTCGCTGGGTAGAATTCGCCGCCGCTCTTCACCACCACCGCCGGCCCCATGCAGTCGTCCAGCATGGCCGCCAGAAAGCCGCCCTGCACCGATCCCGCCGGGTTGAGGAATTCCGGCCGCCCCTCGAAGGCCACCCGCAGGGTCCCGGCCTCGGGGTCGGCGTCCAGGATGCGGGCGCCGAGGGTCTGGGCGCAGGGCGGGGCGGGGAAGTCGTCTAGGGCGCTGGCTTGGGTCATGGGGATGGTCTAGACCGCTCCTCCTGACAGCTTATTGTCAGGAGGAATCCCCTGCGCCGCGCCGACCGCCTGATCCAGCTGCTCGCGCTGATGAAAGAGCGCCCGCTCAGCCGCGCGGACGACCTGGCCGAGCGGCTCGAGGTCTCGGCCCGCACCGTCTACCGAGACATCGCGGTCCTGCAGGCGCAGGGCTTCCCGATCGATGGCCAGGCCGGCGTCGGCTACATCCTGCGCGAGCCGGTGGACCTGCCGCCGCTGACCTTCGACCACG
>DASPLZ010000094.1:0-7691 GCA_035627295.1 Phenylobacterium sp.
AGCAATCCTGCGCCGTCCCCGGTCGGGATGACGCTGGCGACCTGCGGGATCGCCTGGCAGGCGCGGGCTTCCTCGGGCGCCTGGGCCGGCGGGCGGCCGAGCAGGACCGCGAGGCGGAAGAGGGCCCCGTCACGCTGCGCCTCCAGCGGCGGCAGGGAGGCGCGGGTGGTCTCCAGGAGGGCGGCGGCGCGGGCGGTGTCGAGGCCCGTGCCGCGGCCGGCCTCGAGCTGGCGGCGGGTGAGGTCGAAGGTCTGCTGCTGCAGGTCGAGGCTGCGGCGCGCCACCGCGATGCGGGCGTTGAAGGCGCAGGCGTCGGCGAAGGCGCGGGCGGTCTCGGCGGCGACGGCGATACGGGTGACGTCCACCGCCGCCTGGGCCGCGTCGCGATCGGCGCGGGCGGCCTCGATGGAGCGGCTCACCCGGCCGAAGAAGTCGATCTCATAGGCGGCGTCGAAGCCGGCCGAGTAGAGGTTCGACTCCTCGAAGTCGCCGGTGGCGAGGTTCGGCTGGCGAACCCGCTGGGCGGCGCCGCTGAGCGTGGTCGCGGGCAGGCGCTGGGTGCGGGTCTCGCGCAGCTGGGCGCGGACCTGCTCCAGGTTGGCGGCGGCGACCGCGATGTCCTTGTTGGCGGCCAGGGCCTCGGCGACCAGGGCGTCGAGAGTCGGGCTGTCGAATAGCCGCCACCAGTCGCCCTGCGGCTCGGCCGGGCTGAAGGCCGCGCCCTCAGCGGAGACGAAGGCGCCGGTCGCGGCCGGCTCGGGCGCCGGTCGCTGGTAGTCGGGGCCGACGGCGCAGGCGGCGAGCGCCAGAGCGGCGGTGGAGGCGGCGAGAAGGCGCATCACGGGCGGGCTCCTTCCGGCGCGTCGTCGTCCAGCGGGTCGTGGGCTGTGCCGCCGCTGGTGGTGGGATAGACCCGCTCCTTGGCGGGCGGCTTGGGCAGGCGAAGCGCGATCCAGCGGCAGACCACGTAGAACACCGGCGTGAAGATCAGGCCGAAGAGGGTCACCCCCAGCATCCCGAAGAACACCGCCGTGCCGAGCGCCTGGCGCATCTCCTGGCCGGGGCCGGTGGCGATCATCAGCGGGACCACCCCGAAGATGAAGGCGAAGGAGGTCATCAGGATGGGCCGCAGGCGCGTGCGCGCGGCGTCGACGGCGGCCTCGAAGCGGTCCTTGCCAGCCTGCTCCTCGGCCTGCTTTGCGAACTCGACGATCAGGATGGCGTTCTTGGCGGCCAGGGCCACCAGCACGATGAAGCCCACCTGGGTCAGGATGTTGTTGTCCATCCCGCGCAGGTTCACCCCCACGATCGCCGCCAGGATGCACATCGGCACGATCAGGATGACCGCCAGCGGCAGGGTGAAGGCCTCGTACTGGGCGGCCAGCACCAGGAAGACGAACACCACCGCCAGCAGGAAGACGATCGCCGCCGTGTTGCCGGCCGCCTTCTCCTGGTAGGCGAGCTCGGTCCATTCGTAGGTGAAGCCCTGCGGCAGCTTCTCGGCCGCCAGACCCTCCATCACATTCAGCGCCTGGCCGGAGGAGACGCCCATGGCGGCCTGGCCCTGCACCTCGGCGGCGGGGAAGAGGTTGAAGCGCACCACCCGCTGCGGACCGGTGCCGTCCTCGAGCGTGGCGACCGAGCCGAGGGGGACCATGCCGCCGCTGGCCGAGCGCACCTTGAGGTTCGCCACGTCGGAGGCGTCGTCGCGCGAGGTCGGCTCGGCCTGGGCGGTCACCCGGAAGGTGCGGCCGAGCAGGTTGAAGTCGTTGACGTAGGTCGAGCCCAGGTAGGTGCCGAGGGTGGCGTAGACGTCGCTGGGCTGGACGCCGAGCAGCAGGGCCTTGTCGCGGTCGACCTCGGCGTTGATGCGCGGCGAGCCGGTGTTGAACTGGCTGAACACGCCCTGGGTCTGGCCGGAGGCCTGGGCCGCGCCGGCCATGTCGTTGGCGGCCTGCTCCAGGGCGCGGTAGTCGCCGCCGCCGCGGTTCTGCACCATCATCTTGAAGCCGCCGCCGTTGCCCAGGCCCTGCACGGGCGGGGGCGAGAGCACGAAGACATTGGCCTCTTCGACTGAGCCCAGCTTCTGCATGATCCTGCCGGACATGGCGTCGGCCGACAGCTTGGAGCCGCGTTCGGACCAGTCCTTGAGGCGGATGAACATGGTCCCGGCGTTGGAGGCCGAGGAGAAGCTCGCCCCGTCGAGGCCGGCGAAGGCGGCCACCATCTCCACGCCCGGCTCTTCCTGCAGCATGGCGGCCGTGCGCTTCAGCACGGTGTCGGTGCGCTCCAGCGAGGCCCCCGGCGGCAGCTGCACGACGCCGATCAGCACGCCTTGGTCCTGTTGCGGGATGAAGCCGGTGGGCGTCGCGCCCAGCCGCCAGCCGGTGATCACCAGGAGGCCGCCGTAGACGATGAGTACGATCATCGAGGCGCGGATCAGCCGGGCGGTCAGCTTGCCGTAGTTGTCGGAAAGCCAGTCGAAGCCCTCGTTGAACTTGCGGCCGGCGACGGCCAGGGGCCTGCGCCAAGGCGGCAGCTCGGACTCCGGCCTATGCCCGTCGTGCGGTTTCAGGAGGATGGCGGCCAGGGCGGGCGAGAGGGTCAGCGACACCAGCAGCGAGATCATCGCGGCCGCCGAGATGGTCACCGCGAACTGGCGGTAGAACTGGCCGGGGATGCCGGACACGAAGGCCGTCGGAATGAACACGGCCAGCAGCACCAGGCCGATGGCGATCAGCGCGCCGGAGACCTCGTCCATCGTCCTGAAGGCCGCCTCGCGGGGCGTGAGGCCCGCGCGGATGTTTCGCTCGACGTTCTCGACCACCACGATGGCGTCGTCGACCACGATGCCCACCGCCAGCACCAGGGCGAAGAGCGACAGCGAATTGATCGAATAGCCGAGCATCAGCTGCACCGCGAAGGTGCCGACCAGGGCCACGGGGATGGCCGCGATGGGGATGATCGCCGCCCGCCAGGTCTGCAGGAAGACGATGACCACGAGAACGACCAGGATGATCGCCTCGACCAGGGTGTGCTGCACCGCCTCCACGGAGGCGGCGACATATTCGGTGGGATTGTAGGGGATCGAGTAGCTGACGCCCGGCGGGAAGGTGGGCTCGGCCTCCTCCACCGCCGCCAGCACGGCCTCGGCGGCGTCGAGCGCGTTGGAGCCCGGCTGCTGGATGACCGCCAGGCCGATGCCGCGCTTGCCGGAGAAATAGCCGCGGATGCCGTACTCCTGCGAGCCCAGCTCCACCCGGGCCACGTCGCCGACGCGCACCACGCCGCCGTCGGGCAGGGTCTTGATCACCACCTGGGCGAACTGCTGCGGGTCGGAGAGACGCCCTTCCACCTGCACCGGCTGCTCGCTCGCGACATTGCTGTCGTAGGGCGGCGCGCCGAGGCTGCCGGCGGCCACCTGCACGTTCTGGGCGCGCAGGGCCGCGACGACCTCGCTGGCGGTCAGGTTGCGGGCGGCGGCCTTGGCCGGGTCGATCCAGACCCGCATCGAGTAGAGGCCGCCGCCGAACACCTGCACGCCGCCGACGCCGGGCACGCGCAGCAGGCGGTCGCGCAGCTGGCCGTTGCCGAAGTTGCCGATGTAGTCGATGTCGACGCTGGGATCGTCGGCCGTCAGGGCCACCAGCATCAGGAAGCCGGTGGACTGCTTGTTCACCGTCACGCCGATCTGGCGCACCTGCTCGGGCAGGCGCGGTTCGGCCAGGGCGACGCGGTTCTGCACCAGCACCTGGGCCGCGTCGAGATCGACGCCCGGCCGGAAGGTGACGGTGATCTGCGCCACCCCGTTGGCGGAGGACGAGGTCATGTAGAGCATGCCCTCGACCCCGTTGATCTCCTGCTCAAGGGGCGCGGCGACGGTCTCGGCGAGCGTTTCGGCCGAGGCCCCGGGATAGGGGGCCATGATGGCGATCGTCGGCGGGGCGATGTCCGGGTACTGCGACAGCGGCAGCTGCGGATAGGCGAAGACGCCGAGAATGCTGATGAACGCGGCGATGACCGCCGCGAAGATCGGCCGGTTGATGAAGAAGTGGGAGAACCGCAACGGACGCGCTCCTTAAGACGCCGGGGTGGCGCTGGAGGCGGGCGGGGCGCTGGTGGTCACGGTCGGCGCCGCGGCCGGCGCCGGGCGGGTGATCGCCACCTTGCGGGCCTGCACCTTCTGGCCGGGCCGGGCGCGCTGCACGCCGTTGACGATCACCTGGTCGTCGGGACGAAGGCCGGAGCGCACGACCCGCAGACCGTTGCTCACGGGGCCGAGCTGCAGGGGCTTGGGCTGCACGGTTCCGTCCTCGCCGACGACATAGGCCACCTTGCGCGCGCCGTCGGCGACCACGGCGCCCTCGGGAATAAGCATGGCGTCGTAGGCGCCAGAGCCCTCGACCCGGGCGTGGCCGAACATGCCGGGCTTCAGGAAGCCGGCGGGATTGGCGATGGTCGCGCGCATGCGCACCGCGCCGGAGGCGTCGTTCAGGGCGTTGTCGGAGAAGTCGACCGCGCCGTTCCAGCGGTAGTCGGCCTCGTCCTGCAGGCGCACCTGGACCCGCGTGCCGCGCCCCGCCTGGCGCTGGTACTTGAGCAGCTGGGATTCCGAGGCGTCGAAGACGAAATGGATCGGGCTGGTGGAGACGATGGTGGTCAAGACGTCCGCCGCCGAGGTTCCACCGGCGATGACATTGCCGGGGTCCACCCGCCGGTCGGAGGCGACGCCGGAGGCGGGCGCGGTCACCCGCGTGAACTCCAGGTCCAGCCGGCGGGCGCGCACGGCGGCTTCGGCCACCAGGGCGGCGGCGCGCTTGGCTTCATATTCCTCGCGGGAGATGGCCTGGGCGGCGAGCAGGGTTTCGGCCCGGGCCGCCTCGCCGCGGGCCTGGGCGGCTTGCGCCTGGGCGGCGGCGAGCTGGGCCTGGGCGGGGCGGGGGTCGAGGGTGAAGAGCAGCTGGCCCTTCTTCACATACTGCCCGTCGCGGAAGTGCGCCGCCTGCAGATAGCCGCCGGCGCGGGCGCGCACCTCAACCTGCTCGACGGCTTCGAAACGGCCGGTGAACTCGTCCCAATCCACCACGCGCTCGCGCAAGGGCGCCGCTACGGAAACTATTGGAGTCGGCTGGCCTTGCTGTTGAGCTTGACCACGCCCACATGCGCTCAAGCCGAGGCACGCGACTGCGACGCCCGCGAGCGCCGCCCAAAATCCAGAACGCATGCCTATCCCCAGGCTCGGCGGGTCGCAGGGGAGTGCGACCATAAGTCAACGATTGATGACTTCCAAATACGCCGGCTTGAGTATAAGTCAACGGTCGCTGACAAAGATTCCGGGAGGGATCGAACGACATGACCGCCGTTGGGCTCGCTGTCGCCCGCCGCCGCAACGCCGAGGCCACCCGCCAGGACATCCTCGACGCCGCGCGATGCCGCTTCGCCTGCGAAGGCTACGACCGGGCGGGCCTGCGCGAGATCGCCGCCGACGCGGGCGTCGATGCGGCGCTGATCTCCCGCTATTTCGGCGGCAAGGACGAGCTGTTCAGCGCCGTGCTGGCCTCTACGACCAACGCCGAGGAGCTGTTCCACGGCGCGCCCGAGGATTTCGCCGCCCGCATGGCCCGCATGATGGTCCGCGAGCCGCAGTCGGACACCAAGCTGGACTGCATCCTCATCATGCTGCGCTCGGCCTCTTCCGAGCGGGCGGCGGAGGCCAACCGCAAGTTCGGCGACACCCACTTCTTCGAACCCATGGCCGCCTGGATCGGCGGCGCCGACGGCGAGGTGCTGGCGCGCCTGCTGGGCGCCCTGATGATGGGCATGGGCGTTTCGCGCGCCATCAATCCGGACTTCTCGCTGAGCGCGGCCGAGCTGGACCAGCTGGAGGCGCGGCTGCGGGAGATGATCCTGCACACCCTGACCGCCCGCCGGCCGGACCCCCGCGCCTAGAGGTCGATCCGCCAGCGCAGAGCTTCGGCCCCGCCGTAGGCGTCGACCTTGCGAAAGCGCTCCACCAGGTAACCGCCGTTGTTGAGGATCACCTTCTGCGAGGCCTCATTGTCCGGGTCAGTGGTCAGCTCGACGTATCGCATGCCCATCGCCGCGGCGCCCGGCAGCAGGAGCGCCAGGCCGCGGGTGGCGTAGCCGCGTCCCCGTTTCCACGCTGGCACCGCATAGCCCATGTGGCCGAGCACGTGCGATGGCAGGTCTTCCGTGCCCGGCCGCCAGCGGAAGCCGAATGAGCCGCAGAACTCTTCACCGTCCATCAGCCAGCGGCGATAGCCGGGCAGGCGCTCCAGCAGCGTGCCGTCGGGCGCGATGATCGGGCCGCCACGCGCCTCCGGGTCGTCAAGGCCTGCGACGAAGCCCGCCGCGTCGGCCTCCATCGCCGCCAGCTCGCGGGCGATGGTCTTCTCCAGCCCGACATTGTCCGGCGACCAGCCGCGTTCCAGCGCCGCGCGGTAGGCGGGGAGGGCCGCGAGTTCCGGCTTGATCAGGCGCACGGCGTCAGTCATCGCCTCGCCGCTCTACACCGGCGGGGCGCGGGCGAGGAAGCCGGGTTCACCTTCCCGCGCCGACTGGCTATCAAGCCGCCATGAGCGACACCCTTCCCGACCGCCTCTCGGCCAGCCCCAACAGCCCCTACTACGACGAAGCCCTGCTCGCGCGCGGCGTCGGCGTGCGCTTCAACGGCCAGGAGAAGACCAACGTCGACGAATATTGCGTCAGCGAGGGCTGGGTGCGGCTGGCGGTCGGCAAGACGGTCAACCGCAAGGGCGAACAGATGACCATCAAGTTGAACGGCGTGGTCGAGCCCTACCTTCGCGAGGCCGAAGACCAGTAGGACGCGGCTCGGCCGTGCGTCCTTCGAGACGCCCGCTTCGCGGGCCCTCAGGATGACTAAAGCCGCACAAACCTAGTCATGGTGAGGAGCGGCGAAGGCGCGTCTCGAACCACGCACTGTCTCGCAGCGCCGAGCACTACCCTTTCGGCTGTGACGCTCGGATGAACTCCAGGTAGCTCCCGCCGAAGACGTGGCGGCCGACGTGCACCGTCGGCGTGACGATGTCGGCCCAGAGCTCCCCGCCCAGCGCCCGCCAGCGGTGGCAGAACGAGAAGTCCTCGGTCATCGCCCCGCCTTCCTCGGGCAGGGTCAGGGGATTGAAGAAGCCCCAGTTGTGGGTGAAGCGGCCGGGCGGGAACTCAGCCGTGTTGAAGCCGACGCCCTCCAACTCCGGGTGGGCGGCCATCATCGTCTCAAAGGCGGCGCGCTGCACGACCATGATTCCCGAGCCGACGTGGATCGCCCTGGCGAAGCCGTCGCGCACCTGCGTCTGCCCGTCCTCGGCGCTGTCCAGCCGGCCGGCCCAGGCCATCGCCTGGTAGCGGATGCGGCCCATGTCATCGGCCGTCTCGCGCGGGTCGACATGACCCCAGTTGTAGACCCGCTTGGGCGCGATCACCCCGACGATCGGCTCGCCGAAGTCGATCAGCCGCATCAGGCCGGCGCCGGAGATCCCCTGGTCGGCGTCGAGCATCAAGAGAGTGTCGGCCTCGCCGCCCAGGAAGTCGGCGGCGATGACGTTGCGCAGGGTGGAGATCACCGAGCCGGAGTGGACCTTCAGGGTCATCTGGCCGCCGCGCTCGATCACCGCCTTCTGCAGCTGCCGCAGGCTCTCGGTGGTGACCGA
>DASPLZ010000095.1:0-5540 GCA_035627295.1 Phenylobacterium sp.
CCCTGGAACTCCTCGGGCTTCAGCTTGCGGGCGCGGGCGCGCTCGGCCAGGTCCTTGGCCTCGGTGGCGATCTGGGCCAGGCCCTTGCCCTGCGCCTTGCGGATGATCGGGGTGATCAGGCCGCCGTCGATGGCCACCGCCATGGCGACGTCGGCGTCGTGGTGCATGGCGATGCCCTCGGGCGAATAGCTGGCGTTGGCCTCGCGCACGCGCATCAGGGCCGCGGCCGTAGCCTTGATGACCAGGTCGTTGACGCTGACCTTCACGCCCTCCTTCTCGAGGCCGGCGTTGATCTTCGTGCGGGCGGCCAGCAGGGCGTCGAGCTCGATGTCGACGGTCAGCGGGAAGTGCGGCACGTCGCGGAAGCTCTCGGTCATCCGCTTGGCGATGGTCTTCTTCATGCCGTCCAGCGGCACGAGGTCGTAGGACCCGTCGGGGATGCCGAGCTGGGCCAGGGTGTGGTGCTCGGCGGCCGGCGCGGCGGTGGGCGCGGCGCCCGGGGCCTGGGCCGAAGCGGCCTTCGGGGCGGGCGCGGCGCCCGGCCTGGCCGCGTCGATATCGGCCTTGATGATCCGGCCGTGCGGGCCCGAGCCTTTCACGCCGGAAAGGTCGATCCCCTTCTGCTCGGCGAGGCGGCGGGCCAGGGGCGAGGCGAAGATGCGTTCGCCCTCCGCCTTGGCCGCAGGCTTGGCGGGCGAGGCTTCAGCTTTCGGCTCGGCGGCCTTCTCTTCTGACTTGGCTGGCTGAGCCTTGGGCGTTTCAGCCTTAGCTTCAGGCTCGGCCTTCGGCGCTTCCTTCGCAGGCGCTTCGGCCTTGGCTTCCGGTTCTGCGGCCTTGGTGGGCTCGCCCTCGCCGCTCAGCCGGGCGATCGGGGCGTTGACCTTCACGCCCTCGGTTCCCTCGGCGACTAGGATCTCCTCGACGACGCCCTCGTCGACCGCCTCGACCTCCATGGTCGCCTTGTCGGTCTCGATCTCGGCGATCACGTCGCCAGAGCGCACCGAGTCGCCCTGCTTCACGTGCCACTTGGCGAGGGTGCCCTCCTCCATGGTCGGCGAGAGCGCCGGCATCAGGACGTCAATCGGCATTCAGTCCTCTCGGCTCAGGTGCGCCAGGGCGGCGGCGTTGGCTTCCCAGTTGCGGCCGTCGAACTGGACGATCTCGATGTCGAGGGTCGCGTCGTCGTCCAGGCAGCGGGCGTTGACCGACCAGCCGTCCGGGTTGGAGCGCGGCCGGTAGAAGCTCTTGATCCCGCAGTCGGCGCAGAAGAGGTGGCGCGCGACCCCGGTGTTGAAGGTGTAGGTCGAGAGCCGCTCGGCCCCGCGGGTCAGGCGAAAGCGGCTCTCCGGCACGATGATGTGCACGAAGCCCGCCTTGCGGCACATGGAGCAGTTGCAGGCCTGCGCCTCGACTCTGGCCGGCAGCGCCACCTCGAACCGCACGCCGCCGCAGTGGCAGCCGCCGGCCCGCCACTCGTGGGTCGGGCTCACTTGTAGCTCACCGCCTTCACGGCCTTCACGATCTTCTCGACCGAAGGCAGCGACAGGGCCTCCAGGTTGGCCGCATAGGGCATCGGCACGTCCTCCTGGTGCACGCGCAGCGGCGGCGCGTCCAGCCAGTCGAAGGCGTGTTCCACCACGCGGGCGACGATCTCGGCGCCGACGCCCATCGGGCCCCAGCCTTCCTCGACGCTGACGATGCGGTTGGTCTTCTTCACGCTCGTGAGGATGGTCTCGTGGTCCAGCGGGCGCAGGGTGCGCAGGTCGATAACCTCCGCCTCGATGCCGTCCTTGGCCAGTTCCTCGGCGGCGGCGAGCGCAAGGCCCACCATCCGCGAGTGGGCGGCGAGGGTGACACCGGAGCCCTCGCGGCGGACCTTGGCCTTGCCGATCGGCAGCACCCAGTCGTCCGTCTCCGGCACGTCGAACTCCTGGCCGTAGAGCATCTCGTGCTCCAGGAAGACCACCGGGTTCGGGTCGCGGATCGCGGCCTTGAGCAGGCCCTTGGCGTCGGCCGCGTCGTAGGGCGCGATCACCTTCAGGCCGGGGACGTGGGCGTACCAGCTGGAATAGTCCTGGCTGTGCTGGGCCGCGACCCGGGCGGCCGCGCCGTTCGGCCCACGGAACACCACCGAGCATTTGATCTGGCCGCCGGACATGTAGAGCGTCTTGGCGGCGGAATTGATAATGTGATCAATCGCCTGCATGGCGAAGTTGAAGGTCATGAACTCGACGATCGGCTTCAGGCCCGCCATGGCCGCGCCGACGCCCAGGCCCGCGAACCCGTACTCGGTGATGGGGGTGTCGATCACCCGTCGCTCGCCGAACTCCTGCAAAAGCTCGCGGCTGACCTTGTAGGCGCCCTGGTACTGGGCGACTTCCTCGCCCATCAGGAAGACGGCCTCGTCGCGGCGCATCTCCTCGGCCATGGCGTCGCGCAGGGCGTCGCGCACGGTGGTCTTGACCAGCTTCACGCCCGCAGGGACCTCGGGGTCCTTCAGCGTCTTGGCGGGCACGACAGCGGCGGGGCCTTCGCCCTCGGGACGTGTCTCGGCTGTCTCCGGCGGCGCCTTTTCGGGGTCGCCCGCCTTGGATTCGCCCGCGGCGGGCTTAGCCACGGGGGCGGGCGCGGCTGCGGATGTCTCGCCTGTCTCGGCTTTGTCCTCGTTTGTCCCGCCTTTATCGGTCTCACCTGTCCCGCCCGCGAGACGGGCGATGGGCGTGTTGACCTTCACCTCCTCGGTCCCCTCGGGCACCAGGATGGCCTCGATCACGCCCTCGTCGACCGCCTCGACCTCCATGGTGGCCTTGTCGGTCTCGATTTCGGCGATCACGTCGCCGGAGCGGACGGAATCACCTTCCTTGACGTGCCACTTGGCGAGCGTGCCCTCCTCCATCGTCGGAGAGAGCGCCGGCATCAGTACGTCGGTCACTGAGCGGCCTCCAGGTAGACGTCGGTGTAGAGGTCGGTCGGCGGTGGCTCGGGGGAAGTGCGAGCAAATTCAGCGGCGTCGGCGACGATCTTCTTGACCTCGGCGTCGACGGCCTTCAGCGCCGCATCGTCCGCGTGGCCCTCCTTGGCGAGCAGCTCCTGCAGGTGGTCGATGGGATCGCGGGTCTTCCTGACCTCGTCCACCTCCTCGCGGGTGCGGTACTTGGCCGGGTCGCTCATCGAGTGGCCTCGGTAGCGGTAGGTCTTCATCTCCAGGATGTACGGCCCCTCGCCAGAGCGGGCGTGCTCGGCGGCGCGGGCGGCCGCCTCGCGCACGGCGATCACGTCCATGCCGTCGACCTCCTCGCCCGGGATGCGGAAGGAGGCGCCGCGCTTGTAGAGGTGGGTCTCGGAGGACGAGCGCTCGATGCTCGTGCCCATGGCGTACTGGTTGTTCTCGATGACGTAGACCACCGGCAGGGACCAGAGCTCGGCCATGTTGAAGCTCTCGTAGACCTGCCCCTGGTTGGCCGCGCCGTCGCCGAAGTAGGTGAAGGCCACCTTGCCGTTCTTGCGGTACTTGTTGGCGAGCGCCAGGCCCGTGCCCAGCGGCACCTGGCCGCCGACGATGCCGTGGCCGCCGTAGAAGCCGGCCTCGGTGGAGAACATGTGCATCGAGCCGCCCTTGCCCTTGGACGAGCCGTCGATGCGGCCGGTGAGCTCGGCCATCACTTCCTTGGGGTCCATGCCGCAGGCCAGCATGTGGCCGTGGTCGCGGTAGCCGGTGATGACCTGGTCGCCCTCCTCCTGGATCGACTGCACGCCGACGGCGATGGCTTCCTGGCCGATGTAGAGGTGGCAGAACCCGCCGATCAGCCCCATGCCGTAGAGCTGGCCCGCGCGCTCCTCGAACCGGCGGATGAGCAGCATGTCGCGGTAGAACTTGAGGAGGTCGTCCTTGCCGACCTTGCCGGGGCTCGCCTTCGTCGAGGCTTTGGCCGTCTTGGCGGCGGGCCTGGCCGCACCGTTCGTCTTTCGCGCCGTCTGCGCCCGCGCCATTGCGCGCTCCTCGGGTCCGCTGAGCCTCGTCATGTCGCAAACCAGCGCCATGCGGGCAAGTTTCGCCGCGATCAGCGGCTGGTGCGGATCACATAGTCCCTCGGGCCGACGTAGCCTAGGAGGGAACTGGCGCGCTCCTCCAAAAGATCGGCCGAAAGGCTGGTGTCGCGCAGCAGCTGGGCGCGGACCTCCAGGTCGTTGCGCTGGGCCTGCAGCCGCTTCAGCTCCGCCTGGCGGGCGGCGAGCGTGGCGTCGCGCTGCTCACGCATCAGGAGGCCCCGCTCGCCGGTGAAGGCGTGGAAGGCGAAATAGGCGATGAGCACCGCCAGGAGCGCCGTTGGGGCGTAGGTCTGAAAGCGCGCGAGCAAGGCCGACTCGGAAAAAGCGTTGGTGATTCAGCCTCTAGCGCCCGCGTGCTTAACGAGCAGCTAACCTTGGGGCGGGGCCTTGCGTGGTTCGAGACGCGGCGCTGCGCGCCGCCCTCACCATGACTAGGTTTTTGCTGAGATAGTCATCCTGAGGAGCGGCGAAGCCGCGTCTCGAAGGACGCACTCCCTAGCCGCGCTTCAGCGCCCCGCGCCCGGCATAGACCGCCTGATCGTCCAGCTCCTCCTCGATGCGAAGGAGCTGGTTGTACTTGGCCAGCCGGTCCGAGCGGGAGAGCGAGCCGGTCTTGATCTGCCCGCAATTGGTGGCGACGGCCAGGTCGGCGATGGTTGCGTCCTCGGTCTCGCCGGAGCGGTGGCTCATCACGGCGGTGTAGGCGTTGCGGTGGGCCAGGTCGACGGCCGCCAGGGTCTCGGAGAGGGTGCCGATCTGGTTCACCTTCACCAGGATGGAGTTCGCCAGGCCCTTCTCGATCCCCATGGAAAGCCGCGCCGGATTGGTGACGAAGAGATCGTCGCCCACCAGCTGCACCTTCCCGCCGAGGCGCTCTGTCAGCAGCTTCCAGCCCTCCAGATCGTCCTCCGAACAGCCGTCCTCGATGGAGACGATGGGGAACTTGCCGACCAGCGCGGCCAGGTAGTCCACCTGCCCGGCCTGATCGAGGGATTTGCCCTCCCCTTCAAGCTCATAGCGACCGTTCTTGAAGAATTCGGTGGCGGCCACGTCGAGGCCCAACACGAAGTCGTCGCCGGCCTTGTAGCCCGCGCCCTCGCCGGCCTTCATGATGAACGCGAGCGCTTCCTCGGCGCCGGAGAGGTTGGGGGCGAAGCCGCCCTCGTCGCCGACGTTGGTGGAATGGCCGGCGGCCGAGAGGCCCTTCTTCAGGGACTGGAAGATCTCCGCGCCCATGCGCAGCGCCTCGGCGAAGGTCGGCGCGCCGACGGGCAGGATCATGAACTCCTGGATGTCGATCGGATTGTCGGCGTGGGCGCCGCCGTTGATGATGTTCATCATCGGCACGGGCAAGACGCGGGCCTGCACCCCGCCCACGTACTTGTAGAGCGGCAGGGCCGCCGATTCGGCCGCGGCCTTGGCTGTCGCCAGGCTGACCCCGAGGATGGCGTTGGCGCCCAGGCGGGCCTTGTTGGGCGTGCCGTCGAGTT
>DASPLZ010000096.1:0-3231 GCA_035627295.1 Phenylobacterium sp.
CCCTCGATCTTGCGCAGGGCCGAGATCATCGCGTCGGGGTTCTTGGTCAGCTCCACCGCCCCGGCGTCGGCCACGTATTCGCGGCTGCGCGACAGGGTCATGCGGATGACGATGGCCAGCACATAGCCGATCGCCACTGCCGCGATGGCGACCAGGATGAAGAGTCCCGCGCCCTTGTTGTTGCCCCGGCTCGCCCGCCGCCCCGCGCCGCCCCACATGACCGCCCGGTAGACCGCCTGGGCCAGCAGGCTGATGATCCCGGCGAACACCGAGGCGATCACCATGGTCCGCACGTCCTTGTTGATCACGTGGGTCAGCTCGTGCGCCAGCACCGCCTCCAGCTCGCCGCGGTCGAGGGCGTTCATCAGCCCGCGGGTGACGGTGACCGAGTAGCGCCCCTCGTGCAGGCCTGTGGCGAAGGCGTTGAGTCCATCGGTCTCGATGATCCGGAGCGCCGGCGTCTTCATGCCCCGCGAGATCGTCAGGTTTTCGAGTAGGTTGTAGAGCTCGGGCTCGTTCTCGCGGGTCACCTTCTTCGCGCCGGTCAGCACGTCGATGATGCCCTGGTTGGCCACATAGGCGACAGCGAACCAGACCAGCGCCGCCACGACCGCCAGCGGTGCGGAGGTCCAGAGCATCTGCGCCGAATAGGCCAGGTCGCCCGAAAAGCTGCCTGTCGACGGAAGCAGTCCCGCGCCGATCATGCCCAGCTGGATGGCGTAGACCATCCCGATCAGCAGCACCGGAAACCCCGCCAGCAGCATCGCCGAGCGCAGGTTGTTGTTCCAGATGTGCGTCTTCAGGCCGACGGCGTGGATGGCGCAGCTCCCGTTCGCCCGGCCATAGTTCGGCGCATAGCCATGCAGGGCAATAGAATTGCTGAACCGCTCGCTCGCGGACCGGCCTTGCGTCCTTCGAGACGCCCGCTTCGCGGGCTCCTCAGGATGACGAACTCAGCACCAACCTAGTCATGGTGAGGAGCGGCGAAGCCGCGTCTCGAACCACGCACTGAGTCTCAGCGCAGACCGGCAAACGCGTCGCCAAGACTCGCGCCTCAGTCCTTGGCGCGTTCGAGGTAGGAGTTGTCCTCGGTCAGGATCACCACCCGGGTGCCGGTGGTGATGTAGGGCGGCACCATGATGCGCACGCCGTTGTCGAGGATCGCCGGCTTGTAGGACGAGGACGCGGTCTGGCCCTTCACCGAGGGTTCGGTCTCGACGATCTCGGCGGTCACCGTGCGCGGCAGCTCGATAGCGATCGGCACGCCCTCGTGGGTCGAGAGCTTCACCGTCACCCCGTCGGTCAGCCAGGGGGCCGCGTCGCCGACCAGCTCCTCGGAGGCCACCAGCTGGTCGTAGGTCTCCGGGTTCATGAAGTGGAACCCCTCGCCGTCCTGGTAGAGGAAGGTGTGGTCGCGGTCGTCGACGATGGCGCGCTCGACCTGCTCGGTGGTGCGGTAGCGCTCGGAGATCTTCACCCCGTCGGAGATGCGCCGCATGTTCAGCTGCGTCACCGGCGTGCCCTTGCCGGGGTGGATGTTTTCCGCCGAAAGGACGACGTAGAGCTTGCCGTCGATGTCGACGACGGCGCCTTTGCGCAGGGAGCTGGCGATTACCTTCACGTGGGTCTTCCTTGCGCCGCGAGACGCCTTGCGCGCGCGGCCTGTTGATTTTCGTCGCGCTCCTATAGCGATCCGGGGCCGCGCGGCTAGCCCCGCGCGCGGTTTCGCCCCATGAGCGCGGGCGTGCCGAGGCCGTGGTGGCATGCGGAAACCCATGCCCGCCGCCGCCCGCTGCTGGCCGCGCGGGGCCGGATCAAGGCCGCGATCCGCGGCTGGTTCGAGGCGGGCGATTTCACGGAAGTGGAAGCCGCCGCCCTACAGGTCTCCCCCGGCAACGAGGCGCACCTGCACGCCTTCGCCACCCGGCAGCTGACGACGGCGGGCGAGGCCAGCCCGCTCTACCTGCATACCTCCCCGGAGTTCGCCTGCAAGAAGCTGCTGGCCGCCGGCGAGACCCGCATCTTCGACTTCGCCCGCGTCTTCCGGAACCGCGAGCGTGGCCCGCTGCACCACCCCGAGTTCACCATGCTGGAGTGGTATCGCGCCGACGAGCCCTATGAGACTTTGATGGCCGACTGCGCCGCCCTCTGCGCCCTGGCCGCCGAGACGGCCGGAGCCAGCGCCTTCACCTGGCGCGGCCGAAGCTGCGATCCCTTCGCCGAGCCTGAGCGCCTGACCGTCGCCGAGGCCTTCCAGCGTCATGCCGGCGTCGATCTCCTCTCCGCCCTCGACGACCGCGACCGGCTTGCGGAGGCTGCGCGGGAGGCCGGCGTGCGGGTGGCGGCCGACGACACCGGGGCGGACGTCTTCAGCCGGATCATCGTCGAGAAGGTCGAGCCGAACCTCGGCGACGGGCGCCTGACCCTCCTCTGCGAATACCCGGCCAGCGAGGCCGCCCTCGCCCGCCCCGCGCCGCACGACCCGCGCGTCGCCGAGCGCTTCGAGCTCTACGCCTGCGGGGTGGAGCTGGCCAACGCCTTCGGCGAACTCACCGACCCGGCCGAGCAGCGCCGCCGCTTCCAGGCCGAGATGGACGAGAAGGCCCGGGTCTATGGCGAGCGCTATCCGGTGGACGAGGACTTCCTCGCCGCCCTCGCGCAGATGCCGCCGGCCAGCGGCGCGGCGCTAGGGTTCGACCGGCTGGTGATGCTGGCCGTCGGGGCCGCGCATATCGAGGAGGTGCTGTGGACGCCGGTGGCCGACTGATCGACCGTGCGTCCTTCGAGACGCCCGCCATGCGGGCTCCTCAGGATGACGAAGTCCGCGCAGACCTTAGTCATGGTGAGGAGCGGCGAAGCCGCGTCTCGAACCACGCAAAGCATCGCAACGATTTGCCTCTCCGCACTCGCCCCGCCATATCCGCCGCGCCGTGAGCACCCTTCGCACTCCTGCCGCCCTGGCCGAGGCCGGCCTGATCGACGCTGAGCGCGCCGCCGAGCTCGCGCCGGTGGCCGAGCGCTATGCCGTGGCGGTGAGCCCGGCGATGACGGCGCTGATCGACCGGGCCGATGCGGCCGACCCCATCGCCCGCCAGTTCATCCCCGACCTCGCCGAGCTGGCCCTCGCGCCCGAAGAGCGCGCCGACCCCATCGGCGACCACGCCCACAGCCCGGTCGAAGGGATCGTCCATCGCTACCCCGACCGGGTGCTGCTGAAGGCCACCCACACCT
>DASPLZ010000097.1:0-3182 GCA_035627295.1 Phenylobacterium sp.
TGCGGGCCATCGGGCCGGCGGTGTCCTGGGTCGCCGAGATCGGCACGATCCGATGGCGCGAGACGAGGCCGACGGTGGGCTTGAGGCCGACGATTCCGTTCATCGAGGCCGGGCAGGTGATCGAGCCGTCGGTTTCGGTGCCGACCGCCACCGGCGCGAAGCCAGCGGCCACGGCGACCGCCGAGCCCGAGGAGGAGCCGCAGGCGTTGCGGTCGAGGGCGTGCGGGTTGCGGGTGAGGCCGCCCACCGCGCTCCAGCCGCTGATCGAGTCGATCGAGCGGAAGTTGGCCCACTCGGAGAGATTGGTCTTGCCGAGGATCACCGCGCCAGCGTTGCGCAGGCGGGCGACCAGCGGGGCGTCTCGGCGGGTGACGTTGTCCCTGAGCGCCAGCGAGCCGGCGGTGGTGGCCAGGCCGTCGTCGGCCTCGATGTTGTCCTTCAGCAGCACCGGCACGCCGTGCAGCGGCCCGCGCAGGCGGCCTGCGCGGCGCTCGCGGTCGCGCAGGCTGGCCTCGTCCACGGCGCGGGGGCTGATAGCCAGTACGGCGTTGAGCTGCGGCCCGGCGTCGTCGAGGGCCTTGATGCGATTGATGGAGCTGTAGACGACACCCAGTGAGGGCAGGTCGCCGTAGGTCATCGAGGCCTGGGTCTCGGCCACGGAGCTGTCGTGCGACCAGTAGCGCGGCGCTTCCTGGGCATGGGCGGGAAGGGCGACGAGGGCGATGGCGAAGGGCAGGGCGCGCATGGCCGGATTGAAGCTTCGCCTTGCCGCGCGCGCCAGCAAAAAGCCGCCGACCGTCGGGTCGGCGGCTGGAGCTGCATCCCGAGAAGCTGACGTTTACGCGGCGGACCGGCCTTGCGTGGTTCGAGACGCGCTTCGCGCTCCTCACCATGACTAGGTTTGTGAGCGCTCTACTGACTTAGTCATCCTGAGGGCCCGCGAAGCGGGCGTCTCGAAGGACGCCCGGCCGATCAGCGACTAACGGTCACCCCCCCGGCTGGACCCCAGGAGCATCCGCGAGCTGCGCGCGGCCCTCGCGGACGCAGGGCCTCGTTCAAATCCTAGTGCTTGAGCACGTCGCGGGCGGCGTCCTTCAGGTTGCCGACGCCCTTCTGCACCTTGCCGGCCACCTTGTCGCCGGCGCCTTCGGCGCGCAGGCGCTCATCGCCCGTGGCCTTGCCGACGCCTTCCTTGATGGAGCCCTTCAGGTCCTTGGCCGCGCCTTCGACTTGGTCCTTATGCATTTGAAACTCCTTGCGATTTTTTGAGGCCAAGGCGGCCTCCCGCAAGGATTACGCGTGAGCCCTGGCTTCGTTCCCCAGAGCCGCGGTGCGGTCGAGCAGGGCGTCGAAGGCGTCGCGGGCGGCGCGGCGGGCGGTCTTGTCGTCCAGCAGCCGGCGGGAATCGGCGTGGCCGAGGATGAAGCTCTTCATCTGGAAGGCCGCCGCCAGGGCGTCCTGCCTGCTGAGCGGCGGGTCGGTGAGGGCCTGGAACTCCTCGGTCAGACGCCTTCCCCAGCGTTCCTGGCGGAACTTCAGCATGTCCCGCAGCGGGCCGGGCTGGTCGTCGAGCTCCACGCTGGCGGCGGCGATCAGGCATCCGCCCTCGGCGTTCTCCACCTCGCCCCAGTCGAGCCAGCGGTCGAACACCACCTTCAGCCGCTCGCGCCCCGGCGGATGGGCCTGGCCCGGCTCCCAGACGAACTCAAGGAAGCGGTCGAGGGTCGCCTCCAGCGCCTCGAACAGCATGGCCTCCTTGGAGGCGAAGTGCTTGAAGACCGCGCTCTTGGAGAGCCCGACGGACTCGGCCACGTCGTTGAGGCTGACGACCGCCAGCCCCCGCACCGCCGCCTGGCGCGCCGCCGTCTCGAGAATGCGTATCCGCGTGGCGTCGCCCTTTTTCACGCCCGGCGTTCCTCCCGCATTGCAAAAAGTAACCGATCGTGCTCTTTAGCGATTAGTGACCGATCGTGCACTATTTTTCTTCTAGGGGATTTGTCCATGCAAAAGCTTATGATTCAAGCGCTTTGCGCCGCCGCCGCCTTCTCGGCCGGCTTCCCGGCCTTCGCCGCGTCCAACACCCGCGCCCAAGCGGTGCTGGAAACGCCGGTCGCCCAGCCGGCCACCTACACCGTCGAGAACGTGACCTGGTCCTGCAACGGCGCCTACTGCCGCTCGGAGCCTCGCAAGGTGGGCCTCGATTCGGTGGTCAAGGAATGCCGCAAGACCGCCGCCGTCATCGGCCCGGTCAAGGGCTACACCACCCGCGGCCGTGAACTGACCAAGGGCGACCTGCGCGCCTGCAACACCGGGGCGACCGAACTCGCCAAGGCCGGCGCCGCCACCGCGGCCGCCCAGTAAGCTTAGCCTCTCGCGCTTGCCCTTCGCCGCCTCCCCGCGGCGGAGGGCGTTGCGCCCGCGGCCCCCCGCCGCTATCTCCCGCGCCGACCCCCATTCTCTTTAGAAGAGCGAGCGCGGCCGCCTCATGGCGCAGCAATACATTTTCCAGATGCAGGGCCTGACCAAGGCCTACCCCGGCGGCAAGAAGGTGTTCGAGAACATCTGGCTGTCGTTCTACTCCGACGCCAAGATCGGCGTCGTGGGGGTCAACGGCTCGGGCAAGTCCACCTTGCTCAAGATCATGGCCGGGATCGACAAGGAGTTCTCCGGCGAGGCCAAAGCCGCCGACGGGGTGAAGATGGGCTACCTGGAGCAGGAGCCGCATCTGGACGAGGCGCTGAACGTGCGCGCCAACGTCATCTCCTGGTGCGAGGAGAAGAAGATCTTCGACCAGTACAACGAGATCGCCGCCAAGCTGGGCGAGGACTACTCCGACGAGCTGATGGAGGAGATGACCGCCCTCCAGGAGAAGATCGACGCCGGCGACCTCTGGGACATCGACAGCCGCATCGACATGGCGATGGACGCCCTGCGCTGCCCGCCGGACGACTGGCCGGTGGACAAGCTCTCCGGCGGCGAGAAGCGCCGCGTGGCGCTGGCGCGACTGCTGCTCTCAAAGCCCGACATGCTGCTGCTCGACGAGCCGACCAACCACCTGGACGCCGAGAGCGTCGCCTGGCTGCAGCATCACCTGGAAGCCTTCCCGGGCTGCGTCATCCTGGTGACCCACGACCGCTACTTCCTGAACCAGGTGACCAAGTGGACGCTGGAGCTCGATCGCG
>DASPLZ010000098.1:0-6028 GCA_035627295.1 Phenylobacterium sp.
CGTCCGCCGGGATAGAGGATGGCCCCGAACAGCAGCAATTCGGCGCCGGTGAAGCTGTAGCGGATCTCGACCCGGTCCTGCGACACGTCCGGCACCAGCCGCGGCTTGGCGGCGCCGAGCAGGAGCGGCGCGGCGGCCAGCAGCAGCAGGAGGGCGCGGCCCGGCTTCACCTCAGAGCACCTGCAGGGTGTAGATCTCCTCGGGCCGCCAGCCGAGGCCGATGGCCATCCGGAGCGCGACGGCGAGGACGATGATGGCGAGGAACATGCGCAGGAGCTCGGGCTTGACCTTCTGGCTCAGCCGCGCCCCGAACTGGGCGCCGAGCACCGAGCCGAGCAGCAGCAGCCCGGCGAGAACGATGTCGACCGACTTGGTGGTGGTGGCGTGGATGAGGGTGGTGGCGGCGGTCACGAACAGGATCTGGAGCAGCGAGGTGCCGACCACGACCTGGGCCGACATTCCGAGCAGGTAGATCATCGCCGGGACGACGATGAAGCCGCCGCCGACTCCGAGCAGCACGGTCAGCATTCCGGCGCCGAAGCCGAGCAGGAGCGGCGCCAGCGGCGAGATGTAGAGGCCCGAGCGGTAGAAGCGCCAGCGCATCGGCAGCGCCGCGATCAGCGGATTGTGCCGCTTCGGCCTTTTCGCGCCCGGCTTCGGCTCGAGGATGGCGAGCGCGGTCGCCGCCTCCCGGGCCATCATGATTCCGACCGTGCCGAGCAGGATCACGTAGAGGAGGGAGATGACGGTATCGATCTGGCCGGCGTCCTGGAGCAGCCGGAACAGGCCGCCGCCGGCGAGCGCCCCGATGAGGCCGCCGGCGATGATCACGGCGCCCATCCGATAGTCGACCCCCTTGCGGCGACGATGGGCGAGCACGCCGGAGACGCTGGTGCCGGTGATCTGGGTGGTCGCCGAAGCGACCGCGACCGGCGGCGGGATGCCGTAGAAGATCAGGATCGGCGTGGTGAGGAAGCCGCCGCCGACTCCGACCATACCGGTCAGCAGCCCGACCACGCCGCCGAGCAGGACGATCGCCAGCGCGTTGACCGACAGGCCGGCGATGGGAAGGTAGATGTCCACGCGCTCTGGTTAGCGTCTGCCGCCGCGCGGCGGAAGGCGGCGGCTCAGAAATCGGTGGCGAGGGTGAGCGCAGGGCCCGAGCCGGGCCGGGCGTCGCCGGCGACGCGCCGGCGCCAGTCGGCGACGACGGCGATTCGGCGACCGGCCAGCGGCAGCCGGAGCGAGGCTTGCGGGCCGAGATCGAGACGGGCGACGCCGGGCTGGGCGGCGGCCCAGGCGCCGGCGCCGAGGCGGAGGCCCTTGCCGAGCGGCAGCGACAGCCGCAGCGCGCCGTCGCCGAACGTGTCGCGCGAGCGGGCGCCGACGATCCCGGCCTGCGCGTAGAGATCGACCCGCGCCGGGCCGAGCGGCACATCGGCGGCGCCGCCGTAGAGGGTGAGGACGAAGGCGGAGCGGCCTTCGCGTCCGAGCCGCTGCCGCCGTTCGGCGAGCAGATGGAGCGGCAGCCGCCGCGACGGCGTCCAGTCGAGGCCGAGGGCGGCTTCCGCCGCCGCGGGCCGCCGCAGCGGCGAGGTCAGCCGCGCGGCGAGGGCGAGCGGGCGGGCGCGGTCGCGATTGAGGCGGTAGGCGAGTCGGAGGCCCGCCTGGCTTCCGCCGAGCAGACCGCCGGCGGCGAGAGCCGCCTCGTCCCCGTCGCGAAGGAAGGACCAGGCCGAGCCCGACCAGCGCGACCCCGGCCGGTCCGGCGCCGGCAAAGGCGGAGCGACCGCCGCGACCCGGGGCGCCGGCGTCGGGGCGGGCTGGGCGCCCGGCGGCGGCGCGGGGCCGGTGGCGACGGGCGGGACCGGAAGCGCGGTTTCGACCCGCCGGCGCACGGCTGGAGCGGCCGGCGGCATCCTTGTCGAGCGAAGCGGAGGCGGGACCGCGACGCTCTTTCCGGATTCGGCTCGGCCCGCGGCGCGGGCCTCCGGCGGTCGCGGCCCCGCGCCGGCGGGAGGGGTCCACCAGCCGGGGGCCAGCCAGGCCGCCCGGATCCCGGCCCAGCCGGTGAGCAGCAGAATGAGGAAGCGCAGCGGCGGCGAGCGGCTCATCGCGCCGGCGGAGCGGCCGGGAAGATGTGGGCGGTCTTGTCCCAGCGCGGGCGACCGCCGCGCCGGAGCGCCCGGTAGCGGCCGAGCGCGACGGCGGCGGCGAGCATCGCGACGGCGTTGCCGACCGCGGCCCTCGGCACCGACCGCAGCCCCTCGCGCCAGCCCTGATCGGCGGCGGTGAAGGCGGCGCGCATCGCCAGCCGCCAGGCCAGCAGCGCCATGTTGACGGCGAGCAGCAGGGCGAGGCTCTCCGAAAGCGGCGCCGGAGCGATTCCGGTGACGCCCTCGCGCGCCTTCAGCGCCAGCCACAGGGCCAGCGCCAGATAGCCGGCGAACAGCAGGATGGCGGCGAGCAGCGACTGGCGGTCGCGAATCCGCATCCAGCGCTCGGCCAGCCCGCCGCGCCAGCCGAGACGGTCCCACCCGGCGAGGGCGATCCCGGTCATCCACCGCGCTTTCTGGGCGACCGCGCCGCGCAAGGTGCCGGGGAAATATTCGCGGGTGGCGACGAGGGTCCCGTCGCGGCCCGCCGCCCGAAGGAAGAGCGAGCGGCCGCCCGCCTCGGCGATCCTGAGGCCGAGCTCGTAATCCTCGGTGAGGCTGTCGGAGTCGAACGGCAGGCCGCCGCGCTCGCGGGCGAGCGCTTCGAGCGCCCGTCGCGAAAAGGCGCACCCGACGCCGGCCGAGGGGAGGCCGGCGCCGAGCGCGCCCCGCACGGCCAGCTCCTTGCCGTGCGATTCCGAAAATTCGTCGGCATAATGGCCGCCGAGCCATCGCGAATCCGGGTCGATCAGCGGCCGCACCGGCAGCTGGACCAGGTCGAACCGCTCGACCAGCCCGTCGAACAGCCGTAGCTCGTCGGCGTGGACGACGTCCTCGGCGTCGTGGAGAACGACCGCCTTGGCCCGCCGTCCCTCGGCCGCTTCGTCCGCGAGCAGCGCCCGCCACAGAAGGTTGAGGCAGTCGGCCTTGGTTGTCGGCCCGGGCCGGTCGCCGACGACGATCCGGATCCGCGGGTCGGCGACCGCCGCCGCCGCCGCCGCGGTCGCCGGATCGTTGGGATAGGTTCCGACATAGAGGCGCCAGCCGCCCTCGCGCCAGGCGCCGGCCGCGCCGCTCAGCATCGGTCCGATCACCGCCGCCTCGTCCCAGGCCGGAACGAAGATGGCGAGCCCGCCGGGCCGCTCCGGCGGCGGCAGATCGTCGACGGCGGGGCGGGGCCGGCCGAGAGACCCAAGCCTCAACCCGATCCACAGCAGGTCGACCGCGAGGTCGCTTGCCCCCAGCACCAGATATCCCGTGGCGGCGAGCAAGGCCGCCTCGCGCATGATGAAGTCGGCTCCGCCGAACATTAGCCCCGCCACGCTCATCGATCCGCCCCCTGAACCGGACCGGGAGATCATCGCTTTCCGCCAATCGAAAAGCAACAGCTTTACGAAAGTAAGCAATCTTCGGATGCGCCCGCGCCCCCGGGCGACTTCACTCCGAATCCGAGTAATATCGGGTTCTCCGATATCCAGATCAGCGATATAACGGCTCGCCGCCTCCGCCGGCGGGGCGCGGCCAAAAGGGTCTTGGGGGGACACGGCATGCGCTGGATCATCGCTGCGGCATCCGCTTTTCTGTTTTTCCTCGCTCCGAGCCCGGCGCTCGCCTGGGGCGAGAGCGGCCATTATGCCGTCTGCGAGATCGCCTATCTGAACCTCACGCCGACCGCCCGGGCCGAGGTCGACCGGCTCATCGCCGTCGGCGGCGGCTATGAGAGCTTCACCGAATCCTGCACCTTCCCGGACAAGCCGCGCCAGCGCGCAAGCGAGCATTTCGCCAATTATTCGCGCTCCGCGCCGCGGGTCCCCGGCCCCGACTGTCCCGGCGGGCGGCCGTGCATCATCGAGGCGATCGCCGGCGACCTCGCCGTCCTCCGCTCGCCGTCCGCGTCCGACGACGACAAGTCGAAGGCCTTGAAGTTCATCGGCCACTGGTATGGCGACATCCACCAGCCGTTGCACATCTCCTTCGCCGACGACCAGGGCGGCAATCTGATCGACCAGCGCGGGCCGTGCCAGTTCAGCCTCCACTCGGTGTGGGACACGTGCATCGTCGAGCGGCGCCTGTTCGGCGCGGGCTCCGATCGCCTCGCCCGTGCGCGCGCGGCGGCGGCGACCCTGAACGCCGGGATCACGGCCCGCCAGCGGCTCGTCTGGCGGCAGTCGGCGCCGTGGCGGTGGGCGGCGGAATCCTACCAGGTCAGCCGTCGGGCGACGACCGGCTATTGCGTCCAGAAGCCGGGCTCCTGCTGGTATTCCGCGACCGAGCAGACCTACGCCAGCAACGATCCCAAGCGAGTCCACAATGTCGACAACGCCTATCTCGACTGGGCGAAGCCGATCGTCGCCGACCGCCTGAGGCGCGCCGGAATCCGCTTGGCCCATTCGCTCAACAAGAGCTTCGACCCGGAGTATGGCGCATGACCCGGCGGTCGATGAGGCCCGGGGCGCTCTTCGCCGCTCTCGTCGCCCTGGCGACGCCGGCGAGCTTGTTCGCCGACGACGCCGAAATCCACACCTATCATTGCCTCCACGGCTGCCCGATGGGCGCCGCCGAGACCAACGACCTCGTCGTCCGCGAAATCTATACGCTTTCGTCGAACGACCTCACCAAGTTCGCCGACTGGGTCGCCTATCGAGTCACCCGCGAGTCGATCGGACCGTCGAGCGGCCGCGCCTGGAAGGCCGATCCGTGGCTCGCCGACGAGGAGACGCTCGAGCCCAACGACTATACCGGGGCGCCCGCCCAGCTGAAGATCGACCGCGGCCACCAGGCGCCGCTGGCGAGCTTCTCCGGCACGCCGCAGGCGGCGGCGACCAATTTCCTGTCCAACATCACCCCCCAGAAGGCCGAACTCAACCAGGGCAGCTGGGTGCGGCTGGAGACCAAGGAGCGGGAGCTGGCGCAGGGCGCCGGCAATCCCGCCGTCTACGTGCTGACCGGGCCGCTCTACGAGCGCGAGATGGAGGGCATGGCGAAGGCGAACGAGCCGCACCGGGTTCCGTCCGGCTATTGGAAGGTCGTCGCCATCGAGAGCGGCGCGACGATCAGGCTGACCGGCTTCATCTTCGACCAGATGACGCCCAAGGCCGCCGACCATTGCACCAAGCGCGAGACGATCGAGGAGATCGAGCGGCGCGCGACCTTGCGCCTGTTCCCACGGCTCAAGCCGCGCAATTTCCAGAAGCTGGACGCGCAGCTCGGCTGTCCCTGATGCGGAGCCTCGCCTTCCTCGCCGCGGCGGCGAGCCTGGCGCTGGGGCCCGCCTCGCTCAGCCCCTGCCTGAGCGGGGCGGCGGAGGCGCAGGCCTATCGCTGCTGCAAGGTGTGCTCGAAGGGCAAGGCCTGCGGCGACAGCTGCATCGCCCGCTGGAAGACCTGCCACAAGGGCAGGGGCTGCGCCTGCAACGGCTGAGCATCGACTGATTTCGCATCCAGCGTGGACTGATAGCGGCGGGGCCGGCGCCGGCCGCGGTGGCCGCGGGAGCCGCCCTGATAGGAGGCTGACATGATACCCGGGCGCATCGTCCTTCTCGCTATAGCGCTGGCGCCGGCAGGTGCGCTCGCCCAGTCACTAAGAGACCTGCAATCCTATTCAGCCCACCTCGCCGCCTGCGAGCGCGATTATCAGAATCGGATCGTCAACCAGTGCGGCGACGGGCCGCGCGGCGTACGGTGCCGGGACCAGATGTTGCAGCTGTCCCGCAATTGCGTTCGCAACGCCGAAGCCCGGTTGGAGCGGGCGCGGCTGCGCTCGATCAGGCGCAACAGCCCGCCTGAATATTGAGGCTGGACCACGACGGTTTGCAGGCCGAGCGGCCGCCGCTACAGCCCGAGGGATGGGAGTCGAAATAGGAACGCGGCCGC
>DASPLZ010000099.1:0-2275 GCA_035627295.1 Phenylobacterium sp.
CCGCAGTTCGTAGTCGGCCGCGCCGGTCACCGTGGCGCACTGCACCACCTCCGGCAGGCGGGTGATGGCGTTTTCGAAGGACTCCAGGTTCTCCTTGCTCGGCAGGGCGAGCTTGACCGTGCAGTAGACCTCGAAGGAGAGCCCCAGCCGGTCGCGGTCGAGGATGGTGACGCGCCGCTGGATGACGCCGCTGTCTTCCAGGCGTTTAATCCGCCGCCAGCAGGGGCTGGAGGACAGGCCCACGCGCTCGGCGATCTCGGCAACCGAAAGGCCGGCGTCGTGTTGGATAAGGTCCAGAATCTTCGCATCCACGGCGTCGAGGGTCTCGGACACGTTTTAGGCTCCCCTGCCCGCCCCTTGAGCGGTTCCTTGCACGATCTCCCGGCAAGCCGGGCATGTCTTTGGCAAGCAATTGCCTGCTTCCTATATGATCTTGCACGAGGAAGCGCCGGACCGGAAGGAAGAAAATTGCCATGCGGCACGACAATGTGACGCTCGACGACAAGTTTCTGCTCACGGACGGCCGCGCCTTCATCACCGGCGTCCAGGCGCTGATCCGTGTCCTGCTCGATCAGGCGCGACTCGACAAGGCCGCGGGCCTCTCTACCGCCGGCTTCGTCTCCGGCTACCGCGGCTCGCCGCTCGGCGGGCTCGACCAGCAGGCGGCCCGCGCCGGCAAGCACCTGGAGGCCGCCAATGTGGTCTTCAAGGAGGGTCTGAACGAGGACCTCGCCGCCACCGCCGTCTGGGGCAGCCAGCAGGCCAACCTGTTCAAGGGGCCGAAGTACGACGGCGTCTTCGGCATGTGGTACGGCAAGGCGCCGGGTGTGGACCGCACGGGCGACGTCTTCAAGCACGCCAACTTCGCCGGGACCTGGCCCAAGGGCGGCGTCCTGGCCGTGGCCGGCGACGACCACATGTGCAAGTCCTCGACCCTGCCCTCGCAGTCCGAATACGCCTTCGCCGACTTCGAAATGCCGGTGCTTTCGCCCGCCGACGTGCAGGAGGTGCTGGACTACGGCCTCCTCGGCTACGCCCTCTCGCGCTACTCGGGCCTCTGGGTCGGGCTGATCGCGCTCGCCGACACCATGGATAGCGGCGTCACCATCGACGTCTCGCTGGACCGCCACCGGCACGTCCTGCCCACGGGCTTCACGATCCCGCCCGGCGGCCTCGGCATCCGGCCGAAGGACCAGCCGCTGGACAAGGAGCGGCGCCTCCGCCTGCACAAGATCCCCGCGGCGCTCGCCTTCGCCCGCGCCAACCGCATCGACCGGGTGGTGCTGAACGCGGCCCGCCCACGGCTCGGGATCATCTGCCAGGGCCAGGCCTACAAGGACGTGATCGAGGCCTTCGCCTCCATGAACATCAGCCTGCAGCAGGCGGCCGACATGGGCGTGGCCATCTACAAGGTCGGCATGCCCTGGCCGCTGGAGCCGCAGGGGGTGAAGGCCTTCGCCGCCGGCCTCGAGACCCTGATGGTGATCGAGCACAAGCGCCCGCTGATCGAGACCCAGCTGCGCGCCGCGCTCTACGACCTGCCGGCCCACGCGCGGCCTAGGATCATCGGCAAGACCGACGAGCGCGGCAATCCGCTGCTCTCGGAGATCGGCTCCCTCTCGGTGGCCGAGGTGGCGCTGGCCATCTCCGACCGCCTGCCGCCGGGCCCGCACATGGAGGGGGTCCACGACTACCTCGCCCGGGTCTCCGCCGCCGGCATGGCCGCCGTCACCCTGGCGCACGAACAGCAGAGGAAGCCCTTCTTCTGCTCCGGCTGCCCGCACAACACCTCGACGCGACTTCCCGAAGGGTCGCGCGCGCTGGCCGGCATCGGCTGCCACTACATGGCCGGCTTCTCCGATCCCAACACCGACCTCAACACCCACATGGGCGGCGAGGGCCTGACCTGGGCCGGCATCCAGCCCTTCACCTCGGAGCCGCACGTCTTCCAGAATCTGGGCGACGGCACCTACAACCACTCCGGCTCCCTCGCCATCCGCGCCGCCGTCGCGATGGGCGAGAACATCACCTACAAGCTGCTCTTCAATGACGCCGTCGCCATGACCGGCGGCCAGCCCGCCGAGAGCGGCTTCACCCCCGCCCAGATCACCCGCCAGCTGGCCGCCGAAGGCGTCGCCAGGACGGTGATCGTCGCCGACGATCCGGACCGCTACCTCGGCGTCACCGACCTCGCCCCCGGCGTCGAGGTGAAGCCCCGCGACCAGCTGATGAAGGTGCAGGAAGAGCTGCGCGCCACGCCGGGCGTCACGGTCCT
>DASPLZ010000100.1:0-3375 GCA_035627295.1 Phenylobacterium sp.
TGCCTTCCCCGCCCTGCACGGGGATCGCCCGCACCACCCCGTCGGGGCGACGCACGTCGATCTCATAGGCCTTGCCGGCCTCCATGATCACCGGCTGGTCGAGCCGCACGCCCGAGACCAGGCCGCCGGACCAGCGGCGGAACAGCACGCGGGCTTCCCCAAGGCCGATCAGGGCCGAGGAGTGGCGCACCAGCACCCGGTCGCCATAGGTGGAGGCCAGGCCATCGGCCGACGCCGTCCACTCGTGGCTCTCCGGCGTCAGCTGCAGCTTGGCCAGATAGACCCGGCCTTCTCGATAGGCGCGGTCCGGCGTCGTCGCATAGTCGAGGCTTAGCGTCTCGTAGAGCTCGGCCGTGGTCGCGTCCTGGCCGTCGTTGAACACCACCAGCTCGTCCGGCCGGCAGTCCTTTTCGATGTTGTCGTACTCCACCCGCACGGCGTGCACCGCCTCGGGGAAGCTGCGGCGGTAGCGATAGCCCTGGACGTTGCGGCCGGTGAACATCTGCCGCGGCAGCGGCTTTTCCCAGTCCGTGACGAAACACAGCGCCTGGCCGTTCCAATAGGTGGAGAACCGGCCCATCCGGCCGAGCGCCACCAGGGCGTCCTCCTGGCTGGCGTCGCCGGCCAGCAGCAGGCCGCCCTGCCACTCCCGCTCCTCGATCAGCGAGTAGGCGGTGGCGCAGGAGGCGTCGATTTCCTCGGGCGCCAGCGGCATCGCCGCCGCCGGCCCGGTCAGCAGCCAGCGCGCCAGCGCCGCGGCGTTGGACGAGGGCGCCTCGGTTTCCCAGCCGTCGCCTGCGAGCACCGGCACGATCGGCTCGACCACCGCGCTCATCGCCGGCACGGTGCCGTTGATGGTCCCGGTCGCCTTGAACTTGGCGAAGATGACGCTCAAGGTCTCGTCGATGATCGGGGTCTTGGCCTCGAGGCTGCGCAAGGCCGTCCAGAACACCTGATCGGTGGTGGTCCCCTCCCCCACAAAGCCCGGCGCCTTGGTGACGCGGATGTCCCACTGGCCCTTCTCCGGCGGGATCACGATGGCCGTGCGGCGGAGCGGGTCCTTGGAGGCGGCGTTGAAGATCATCGCGCCGGGCTCGGGCCCGACCTGGTTCTCGATATTCGCCCAGGCCCAGTCGCCGCCGGCGGCCGGGCGGATCTGGATCGCCACGTGCGCGTGGGTCTCCAGGGTCTTGCCCTTCTCGTTGACGTAGTAGAGGCCCGCCGGCCAGGCGAAGTCGACCTCGATCCGCTCGGCGTCGTCGGCCGTGGTGTGGGTGATCCACACCTCGTCCTCCAGCTGGTCGGTGTAGCTCTCCTGCACCGTCCGCATCGGATAGAGCGCCGATTGCCGGGGGCCGGGCTCCAGGAAGGCCTCTATCTCGACTTCCCCGGCCTCGAAGTTGGCCACCAGCGTCTCGCCGAGCTTCAGCTCCTCGACGACGCAGGGGCCGTAGTGCACGCCGAAGATGGCGTGCAGGTAGACGTCCTCGCCGAGGGTCGATGTGTAGGCCGACGAGCAGAGGTCGAACCACACCCGGCGCTTGCCCAGCACCAGCGGCATCGACTGGCGCGGCCGGCCTTGGTTCGACTGGCCGGTCAGGCCGTAGCGGTCCCGGCCCTGCGCTTGGTTGTTCGCCTGACCCTTCGGGCCGAAGAGGGCGTTGGTCGCCGCCGCCCCGGCCACGGTCACCGCCGCGGCGGCAGCCGTGCGGACCAGGGCGTTGGTCAGGCCCTTGCCCATCACCCCGGCCAGCGGGCCGGTGGCGCCGCCGACCCAGACCGAGACCGCGATGATCGCGATGGTCAGAATCGTCTGCAGCACCTTGTTGCCGCGTCCGCCGCCGCCACCGTGCGGGACGACGGCGATGTTCACCAGCTCGCCCGCCGCCGGCGCATAGTCGAGCGCCGCCGCCCGGTCCTCGAAGACCTGGCCGTCGACGTAGACTTCGGTGCGGTAGAGGTCCTCGGCCGCCAGCAACCCCTGGCGAACGGCCTGCGTCAGGATCTGCGCGATCGTCTGGCCGGCGCAGGCCTCCAGGCGCTCGACCTGTGGCGTCATCGGCGCCGGGGCGAGGATCACCTCGCGCATGTCCCCCGCCTGGACGGGATGGCGCATCAGCGCCTCTCCGTCAGGCATCGTAGACCCCTCGCACGCGGTCCTTCCACATGGGTTCGCGCAGGGAGGAGACGACGGTCTCGCACCCGAGCTGCGCATGGATGAATTGATGGTCGTCGAGCAGCAGCCCGACGTGGGCGGCTCGCCCGAACACGGTCAGCAGCACCGCCGCGCCGGCCTTGGGCGCCACCGGGCGCCACATGGCCAGCGAGGCCTTCACCTGCGCCTCCATGTGCGCGGCGATCCCCGCCGGGCGGCAGAAGCATTCCTCCGGCACCGCGTCGCCGGCGCACGGGCTCTGGCGGCCGAACAGGTGGCCGCGCAGGAACTTCACGCACCGCCAGCAGTCCCAGCCCTCCGCCGGCGTCCTGCCGCCTAGCTTGTAGGGCGTGCCGATGAAGCGCGCAGCCTCCGTCAGCAGCCGCGCCCCGGTGGGCGGCCAGCTGTCCGACGATGTCTCGGCCATCAGAAGAGGCTGGGGGTCCGGCTGGGCACGTAGCGGGCCTGGCAGGCCGGCTCGCCGGCGAAGTCGCGCGGCAGCAGGGTGGCGATGGCCTTCGGGTCGTCGAACTCGATGTCGCGGATCCGCGCCGACGTCATCGCCTGCTCGACCACGTCGGGCGCCGCCAGCCGCACCGCCTCGATGGTGGCGACAGGGTTGCCGATCAGGTAGCGCGTCGCCCGCGCGATGCGCCCGTCGACGTTGGCGATCTCCAGCTGGGTCTCGCGGATCGGCTGGCCCTCGCTGGCCCCGCCGAAGGCGACCGTGAAGGGGAAGAACTGATAGGCGTCGCCCCGGCTGGTCAGCCCTTCGGGATGGGTGGTCACCCGGATCGGGTCGTCCAGGCCCTCGGCTTCCAGGGTCGCCAGCAGCACCGGCGGCTCCGGCTGCGCGGCGAAGAGCTCGCGCACCATGTCCTCGGAGATGTCCTGCATGGGCGACCTAGAAGAACCAACGCCAGATGAGACCGCCGACGCCGCCGAGCACGACACACGCCCAGCAGAGGATCAGCAGGTCTCCGAGGCCCATGACGCCGAAGCAGAGGACGGCGACCACCGCCAGCACGGCGGCGGTGATCAGGCCCCAGGCCAGGCCGCCGAAGAGTGCGGCCGCGAGCGCGCCAAGACCGAACACCGCGGCGATGGCCACAAAGACCGCCTGGCCGACCAGATTCTGCAGCCAATAGGGATTGCGTTCGGGCACCGGGCAAGCTCCTAGCGATGTATTTTGGGGGTGAGGCCCGCCGGCCGGAGCGGGC
>DASPLZ010000101.1:0-2150 GCA_035627295.1 Phenylobacterium sp.
GTAGCTCGCGTGGTCGGGCCTGGGCTCCAATTCGAGGCCCAGGTCGGCGCAGAGGAAGGCGGCGCCGAGCTCCGCGACTAGCTCCTCGCGGGCGTAGCCTTCGTCGCCCCAGCGCTTGCGGCCGAAGTCGCGGTCGAGGCGCGTGGGATGGCGGGTCCAGTGGGTGCACTCGTGCGCCAGCGTGGAGTAGTAGGCCTCGGGGTCTTCGAAGCACTCGAACGGCGGGCACTGCACGTAGTCGGGGTGCAGGGCGTAGTAGGCGCGGTCGCCGCCGTGGCGGATGTCGGCGCGCGTGGCGGCGAAGAACGCTTCGGCATGGGCGACCCGCTGGGCGGCGTCCAGCTTCGGCTCGGCCGCGGCGTAGAAGTGCGCAGGCAGGCCGTCGACCTGTTCGACGTTGAACACCGTATAGGCCTTCAGGAACGGGATCTGACGCTCGACGTCCTGGCCGTCCGCGCCGGCCTCGGTGCGCACGATGCGGTTGGCGTAGACCACGGTGGCGCCGTGCTCCCCGCGCCGGACCCCGCCGCCCAGCGCCAGGGCCTGGCGGAAGGTGATCCAGATCGGGGCGGTATAGCCCTGGGCCACGGCCTCGGCCCAGAGCAGCACGACGTTGACGCCGCTGTAGGGCTCGCCGGTCGAGCGCAGCGGCCGGGTGATGCGGCCGGCCAGGTGCTCGGCGGACCAGGGCTGGGTCCAGGGGCGGACGCCGCGTTCGAGGTCGGCGACGATGGCCTGGGTGACGCGTGTGTAGAGGTCGAGCTTGGGCCCATCGGCCTTGGAGTCGGGGCGAGCGGTCTCGTTGAGGCGCGGCATGGCGGCCTCCTGGAAAGCTTGGGATTTGGGGGAGCCCGCGCCCCGCCCGGCGCGGGGCGCGGGGGCGGGGCTCAGTCGGCGGCCTGGCGGCGCGACCAGATCAGGCTGTAGCCGTCCTCGGCTTCCACGAGGCTCGCGTAGATCGGGGCCGGGAAGCTGGGATCGTCGAGCTTGACCGAGAGGTAGTCGCGGTTCTCGCGGCTGGTCTTCTTCCAGGCGGCCCCGAACTCGGTGGCGCCGGCGAAGACGCGGAAGTCGGGGGCCTTGTCGTTGTCCTTGTCGGCCGGGCGGAAGATCGCCTGCTTGACGTTGAGGGTGAGGGTCTTGATCGCGCCCGTGTAGGCGCCGTTGTCCTGCTGGTGGAAGGTGCCGATGGTGGCCATGGAAGTCTCCTGAAGGTCCTTCGGACCGCGCTCATCGCGGCTCGATGGCGATCGGAGAGGCCGCAGGCGGCCGGCCGTGCAGGCGAAGCCCCGGAGCATTCGCGGAGGACGGCGGGCGGCGTCTTTCTTGGTGCGCGAGGAGACCGCCAGGTCGGGGAAGAAAGTCGCCGCCCGCCGTTGCGCCGGGCCGGCCGGCGGGCGCAGCCCGCGACTGCGGCCAGATCAGGCCATGAGAGACCGCGTGCGCGGCCCGGACCCTCTCAGGACGTCCACGGCGAGCGCCGCCGCATCCCGCTGCAGGCCCTCAGGGCCCCGCGGCCCAGGTCACGACGCGACGCCCCCTCAGCGTCCGCTGGCCGACCCTGCGGCGCTGTCCGCAAGGACCGGCGTCAGCCAGCCCCGCCGATCCTCGGATCGCCCGGTCACCAGGTCGGTGAAGGCCGCCTGCAAGGTCCGGGTGACGGGACCCGGCGCGCCGCCGGTCAGCACCAGGCCGTCGATGGAGCGCACCGGCGTGATCTCCGCCGCGGTGCCGGTGAGGAAGATCTCCTCGGCCAGGTAGAGCGCCTCGCGCGGCAGGGCCTGTTCGACCGCCTCCAGCCCGATGTCCTGCGCCAGGCGGAGCACCGTGTCCCGGGTGATCCCGAGCAGGATGGAGGCCGCGGCCGGCGGCGTGAACAGGCGCCCGTCCCGCACCAGGAAGAGGTTCTCCCCGGCGCCTTCGGAGAGCCGGCCGTCCACCCCCAGGCCGATGCCTTCCGCCAAGCCGCGCAGCCGCGCCTCGCGGCCGATCAGGTAGCTGGAGAGGTAATTGCCGCCCGCCTTCGCGCCGGTGGGCGCGGTGTTCGGCGCGAGCCGCGCCCAGGACGAGACGCAGACGTCCACGCCCCGCTCGGCCGCGTCGCCCAGGTAGGCGCCCCACGGGAAGGCGGCGATGGCCACGTCGACGTT
>DASPLZ010000102.1:0-3779 GCA_035627295.1 Phenylobacterium sp.
GTCGGCAGGGCGCCTTCGTGCGCCGCCCCGTCGACGCCGCGGGCGAGGCCCGAGGCCACCACGAGGCCGGCCTCGCCAAGCTCCTTGGCCAGGCCGCGGGCGAACCGCTGCCCGCCGGCCGAGGCGACCCGGGCGCCGACGATTGCCACCGTGGGCCTGACCAGTAGCGCCACGTGGCCCCGCGCCCAGATCAGGGGCGGCGGCGGGTCAAGGGCGGCGAGCGGGCGCGGGAACTCCGGCTCGCAGGAGGCGATGAGCTGGGCGCCCAGCGCCGCGCCGGCGGCGAGTTCATGCTCGGCCTCGGCGGGGGAGGGAATCTTCAAGGGCGAGGCGCGTCCGCCGCGGCGGGAGAGGTCCGGCAGGGCGGCCAGCGCCTTGGCCGGATCGCGATAGCGCGCGATCAGCTCGCGGAAGGTGACGGGGCCGACGTTCTCCGTGCGGGCCAGGCGGAGCCAGTCGCGGCGGGCCGCGTCTGTCAGCCGCCAGGTGGTCAAGCGGGCGTCTTGGAGCCGCCGATTTTCGACTCCTCGCCCTTGAGCAGCCGGCCGATGTTGTCGGCATGGCGGATGTAGATCAGCACGCCCATGAAGACGGTCAGCGCGATCACCGCATAGCTGCGGTCCGTCGCGAAGGCGAAGAGCGGCGCCAGGGCCGCCGCCGTGAGCGCGGCCAGCGAGGAGAAGCGCAGCAGATAGGCCATCGCCAGCCAGGTCGCGGCCGCCAGCAAGCCCACCGGCCAGGCGCCGGCCAGCAGGAGGCCGAAGAAGGACGAGACGCCCTTGCCGCCCTTGAACTTCAGATAGATCGGAAAGAGGTGCCCCAGGAACGCCGCCCCGCCGGCGACCACGCCGGCGAGCTCCCCCGCCAGCGCCCTCGCGACCAGCAGCGCGATCGCCGCCTTGCCCGCATCCCCCACCAGCGTCAGCAGCGCCAGGTCCTTGCGCCCGGTGCGCAGCACATTGGTCGCCCCGATATTGCCCGAGCCGATGTCGCGCACGTCGCCCGCACCGCCCAGGCGCGTGGCGATCACCCCGAACGGGATCGAGCCCAGCAGATACCCCGCCACGGCGCAGCCGAGCAGAACCAGCGGTTGATCAATCAGCGTTTCCATGCCCCGATTACGCCCTTGAGTTGTGTATCGCGAGCGGCGCCTCTACGACAAGACACCTTCGCCCATTCCGCACATGATTAGCCTGTCTCGCGACAACCGTCCCGACTGTTCGCCGCGCGGGCCGTCTGGCCGCAGCTCCCGAGGTGAATCCATGCCGACCCGAAGAACCGTGCTGGCGGCGGCTGGCCTCGGACTCGCCGCCATGGAAGCTCATGCCTCGAGCGCGCCGTTCCCCACATCGCTGGAGGCGGCGATGACAGTCTTGCGCAAGGAGGGGCGGTATCTGCCTCTGTGGCGACTGGCCAAGTCGGACAGCCATCCTGATCTGCGGGACTTCCTCAGGCAGAACTGCGCCTTCGTCGGTGACGAACAGGCGGCGCTCGCCAGAGAGCGGGTCGGCGGCCCGCCCGCACCGGATCTTGAGAACGCCGTCGCCGAGCCGGCTCTGGCGGCGATCATCAAGGCCTCCGCCGGGCGCCGCGTGGTGATGCTGAACGAGGCGCACACAGCTTCGCGCCATCGACTCTTCCTGGCGCAACTGCTGCGCGCTCTGCGGGCCGAGGGGTTCAGCCACCTGGCGGCGGAAACCTTCGCCAACGGTCCTGGAGACGCCCCCAAGGTCGAGGGGCTGCGTGCAGGTGATCGCTTGGGGTTCGACCACGGGACCTATATCGCCGACCCGGTGTTCGCTGAGGCCGTGCGGGAGGCTCTAGACTTGGGATACCGCCTGGTCGCCTACGAGCAGCGCCCGGATCAGGCCGGCGCGACCTCCGACATGAAGGCGAGCATCGCGGCCCGCGAGCAGGCGCAGGCCGAGAATCTGCAGGCCGCGCTCCGACGGGCGCCGGAGGGGCGCTTCGTGGTGTTCGTGGGCTACAGCCATCTCGACGAGCGGGAGGATGCGCACTTGGGGCCCTGGTTCGCCGCGCGGCTGAAAACGCTCACCGGCCTCGACCCGTTGACCATCGGCCAGGCGCAGAGCGGGTCCTTCGGCCCACATGGGCCCGACGACCGGCTTACCGCCGCTGTATTGAAGCGGTTTGAGATCATGCAGCCGAGCCTGGTTTGGAAGGACGGCGCGCCGGTCCGGGCCGGGGAATGGCCTGGCGACCTGACCGTCTACCATCCCAGCCTGCCGGATGTGCGCGGTCGCCCTGGCTGGCTGGCGGCCGACCGGGCCCGGCTTTGGGCGCCGGCCCGCTTTCGGCCGTCGACGGAGGAGCGCCTGCTCCAGGCGATCCGCGTCGCGGACCCCGATCCCGCGATCCCCGCGGATCAGTTGATCGTTGCTCAGGGCGCCGCGGCCGGCGCGCTGTTGCTGCGGCCCGGCCGCTATCGGCTGCGGCTGGAGGCCGACGCGGGGTTCGAGCCGTTGGGCGAGTTGGCCGTCGCGTAAGTGGGTCGCCGCTAGAGGCGATGCACCACCCGGCCATCGACCATGGTCAGCTTCACCAGCCCCTGCAGGCGGCGGCCGTCGAAGGCGGAGTTCTTGGACTTGGACTTCAGGGCGTCGGCGGAGACCTGCACCGGGGCGTCGATGTCGCAGACGATGAGGTCGGCGGGGGCGCCCTTCTCCAGGCGGCCGGCGGGCAGGCCGACCAGGTCGGCGGGGGCGCTGGTCACCTTGCGCATCAGGTCGAGGAGCGGCAGGCCCTCGACGTGGTGCAGGGCGAGGAGGGCGGGGAGCAGGGTCTCCAGGCCCACCGAGCCCGCGGCCGCCTCGTCGTAGGGCAGGCGCTTGTCCTCGGCGGGAGCGGGGGCGTGGGCGGAGACGATCACGTCGATCAGGCCCGAGCCCACGGCGGCGATCAGCGCCTGGCGGTCGGCCTCGGGGCGCAGGGGCGGGTCGAGCTTGGCGAAGGTGCGGTAGTCGCCGATGTCCAGTTCGTTGAACGACAGGTGGTTGATCGAGGCGGACGCGAAGATCGGCAGGTCGCGGGCCTTGGCGCGCTTGAGCGACTCCAGGGCGTCGGCGGTGGAGATCTGGTCGACAAGCAACCGGGCGCCGGTCATCTCCACCAGGGCGATGTCGCGCTCGAGCATGATCCGCTCGGCCAGGGCCGGCACGCTAGGGAGCCCGAGGCGGCCGGCGAACTCGCCCTCGGTCGCCGCCGCGCCCGCCGCGAGCCAGGGGTCGACGGGCCGGTGCGCCACCAGGGTGTCGAAGCCTTTGGCGTAGGCCATCACCCGGCGCATGACCTTGGAATCCACGATCGGCTTGTCGGCGTCGGTCACATAGAGGCAGCCGGCCTCGTGCATCAGCCCGATCTCGGCCATCAGCCGGCCCTCGCAGCCCTTGGTGGCCGCGCCGGCCGGATAAACCCGCACCAGCTCGATGTCGCGCGCTCGGCGCAGGATGAAATCGACCACCGCCGGCTCGTCGACCACGGGATGGGTGTCGGGCTGCACGACCATGGAGGTGACGCCGCCGACCGCCGCGGCCTGGGCGGCGGATTTCAGGGTCTCCTTCGGCTCGGCGCCGGGCTCGCCGGTCTTCACGCGCAGGTCGACGAGGCCGGGGGCGAGCATGGCGCCGCCGCAGTCGATCACCGCGATGTCGCTGGAAAGGTCCTTCAGGCCCCCCGCGTGCGCCACCTCGCCGATGCGGCGGCCCTCGACCAGCACTCCGCCGGGGCCGTCATAGCCGCTGGCCGGATCGACCAGGCGG
>DASPLZ010000103.1:0-4865 GCA_035627295.1 Phenylobacterium sp.
CGGCCCGCGCCGACCCGCAATTCCGCAGCCCGATCAAGGCCCTACGGCCAAGCCTGCGACATATTCGCGTCAAGGGCGAAAATTAAGTCTTCGGTTGCACCCGCGGGACTAGCTTCCCGGCGTTGAAGCCATCGATTCCCCGGGGATTCCCCACGGGGGCGAAAGAGGACGCGTTGAGCCGCAACGGACGCCATCTGGCCCTGACGCTCGTGCTGGCGGCCGCCTTCGCCGTGTGCGCGGCGCTGGCCATTTCCTGGGCGCGGCAGACGGTCGGCGTGGCCACCTTCTGGCCGGGCACCGGCATCCTGATCGCGGGCCTGATCGCGCTGCCCCGCCGCTTCGGCGCCGCCTGCGCGGCGCTCTGCGCGGCCAGCCAGCTGGCGATCAACCTGGCCCTCGGCCAGGCCCTGGCGCCCAGCCTGATGTTCACCGGCGTCTGCCTGGGCGAGACCCTGCTGGCCGTCTGGCTGCTGCGCCTGGCCACGCCGGGGCGCGTGCGGCTGAACGGCGTCGTCGCGCTGCTGCGGGCCCTGACCCTCGCCGTCGCCCCGGCCATGGCCGCCAGCGCCATCGTCGCCGCCAGCCTGTTCAGCGCTCTTTTCGAGCGCAGCTTCAGCCATTTCCTCACCGACTGGCTGATCGCCCACATGCTGGGCGCCGGCATGGTGTTCCCGGCCGTCACCGTCCTTCTGCAGCCCGCCCGCGGCAACGACTTCGACCGCTCGCGCCTGGAACAGGCCGGCGTCTTCACCCTGGTCGGGCTGATCGGCGTGCTGGCCCTGCAGTTCAACCTGACGACGGCGCTCCTGCTGTTCTTCCCCGTGCTGATGCTGGCCGCCTTCCGCCTGGGGCCGAAGGGCGCGGCGGTCTCCGCCCTGCTGATGGCCGCCCTCTGCTTCGCGGCGGTGATCTACCAGCCGCACCCGCCGCTCAGCGGGGCCCTGAACCTCGCCGAGCGCATCCGCTACACCCAGCTGATGGTCGCCACCGGCTTCCTGACCAGCCTGACGGCCGCCATCGCGCTCGCCGACCACGCGCGCCTGCGCCGCCTGTTCGCCGCCCGCAACCGCACCGCCCGCCGCGGCACGGCCCGCCTCGCCGCCGACGCCCGGGCGCGCGCCGATTTCATCGCCGCCATGAGCCATGAGATCCGCAATCCCCTCACCAGCATCGTCGGCTTCACCGAGGTGCTGCTGCGCCGCACCGACCTGCCCGAGGCCGCCCAACGCCAGCTGACCATGATCGACCGCGCCGCCGCCGCCCTGGTCGGCGTGGTCGACGACATCACCGACCTCTCGCGCCTCGACTCGGCCGCCACCGAGCCGCAGCCGCGCGACACGACTCCCCAGGCCATCGCCCGCGACGCCCTCTCGATCATCGCCGACCGCGCCCGCGCCAAGGGCGTCGGCCTGGAGCAGACCCTCGCCGGCCTGGTCGACCAGCCCTGCCGGGTCGACGACCTGCGCCTGCGCCAGATCCTGCTCAACCTGCTCGACAACGCCCTGAAGTTCACCGACCGCGGCCACATCCGCCTGGACGTCAGCGCCCGGCTCGACGGTGAGCGGCTGATGCTGCGGTACGCGGTTTCCGACACCGGCGTCGGCATCGGCCCCGACCGCGTCGGCCGCCTCTTCGACCACTACGGCCACGCCGACCCCGACCGCGGCGAAAGCTGGGGCGGCTCCGGCCTGGGCCTGGCCGTCTGCAAGCGCCTGATCGAGCTGCTGGGCGGCCGCATCGGCGTCGAGAGCATCGCCGGCAAGGGCTCCACCTTCTGGATCGAGGCGCCCGCCGAGCCCATCGCCGAGGCCCCGGCCAAGGCCGGCTGCGGGCGCCTCGACGCCCGCGTCCTGCTGGTCGACGACAACCCGGCCAACCGCGAGCTGGGCGCCACGGTGCTCGACCTGCTCGGCTGCGAGGTCACCCTGGCCGAGGACGGCGCCGAGGCCCTGGAGCTCATCACCAAGGGCGGCTTCGACATCGTGCTGATGGACGTCCACATGCCGCGCATGAACGGCCTGGACGCCACCCGCGCCATCCGCGCCCTCCCCGGCCCGGCCGCCCAGATTCCGATCATCGCCATGACCGCCGACGTCCTGCCCGAGCAGGTCGAACGCTGCCGGGCCGCCGGCATGGTCGAGCACATCGGCAAGCCCATCCGCCTCGACGACCTCCACGCCGTCCTCGAGCACTGGATCGGCAAGACCGCGCAGGACACCGCGAACGCGGCCTGAACTCTCCCTCCCCCTCGTGGGGAGGGTGGACCGCGAAGCGGGACGGGTGGGGGTCTTGCTGACTCGCCGCGATAGCTGAGATCCAGCAGTCCCCCACCCGACCGGCGCGTTCCGCGCCGCCCACCCTCCCCACAAGGGGGAGGGAGAGGTTCACTCCCGCTCGCGCCTGCTCTAGGGTCGCCCCGCTCGATTCCGGGGAGCGTCCGATGAAGCCTCTGAAGTTCCTGGGCCTGGCCCTGGCCCTCGTCCTGGCCGCCTGCTCCCAGCCCGCCGAGAAGGCCGAAGAGCCCGCGCCCGGCCGCACGAAGATCGTCTTCGCCACCGACTGGGTGGCCCAGGCCGAGCTCGGCGGCTTCTACCAGGCCCTGGCCACGGGCGAATACGCAAAGCGCGGCCTCGACGTCACCATCCGCCCCGGCGGCGCCGGCTCCAACGTGCCGCAGCTCCTGGCCTCCGGCGCGGTCGACATGGGCGTCGGCTCCAACAGCTTCATCGTCATGAACATGGTCCAGGAGGGCGTGCCGGTCACCGCCGTCGCCGCGATCATGCAGAAGGACCCGCAGGTCCTCATCGCCCACCCCGGCCAGGGCGTCGAGAAGCTCGCCGACCTCAAGGGCCGCCCGATCCTGCTCTCCGACGGCTCGATCACCGCCTTCTGGGTCTGGCTGAAGGCCAAGTACGGCTTCACCGACGACCAGGTGCGCAAGTACACCTTCAACTCCGCGCCCTTCCTGGCCGACAAGCGCTCGGCCCAGCAGGGCTATGTCACCTCCGAGCCCTACACCCTGGAGAAGACCGCCGGCCTGAAGCCCGTGGTCTTCCTGCTGGCCGACAACGGCTACCCCGGCTACGCCACCATGATCCTGGCGGGCGACAAGCTCCTGAAGGAGAACCCCGCCGCCGTCCGCGCCTTCGTGGAGGCCTCCGCCGCCGGCTGGAAGAGCTACCTGCACGGCGACGCCGCGCCCGGCGACGCCCTGATCCGCAAGGACAACCCGGAAATGCCGCAGGACGTCCTCGACCAGGCCCGCGAGAAGATGGTCCGCTACGGCCTCGTCGACGGCGGCGAGGCGGCTGCCGCCGGCGTCGGCGTCATGAACGACGCCCGCTGGGCGGAGTTCTTCCAGATGGCCGCCGACCAGGGCATCTACCCGAAGGACATGGACTACAGGCAGGCCTATTCCCTCGAGTTCGTGGGGAAGCCTTAGGCGGGTGCGCGCGGCGGTCCTGACAGGCAAGCGGGCGCGGTCGCTGCGGCGGACCTTGACGCCGCCTGAGGCGGCCTTGTGGAAATTCCTGCGCGTGAGGGACGAACGCTCGCCTGCGTTCCGACGGCAGCACCCCATCGGACCGTATATCCTCGACTTCTATTGCGCCGCGGCCAGTCTCGCCGTGGAAGTCGATGGCTACAGCCACGGCGTCGAAGGCGCAGAGGCGCACGACATCCGCCGCGACGCCTGGCTTCGATCACATGGCCTGGAGGTTGTTCGCATCGCCGCCGTTTCGGTCATGAGCGACCCGCCAGCTGTGGCTGACGGCCTGCGCACCCTGGCCCGCCAACGCGCCGAGGGCCGCCAATGAACGCGCCGCCCCAAATCCTCCCCCGCCTGCGGGGGAGGGTGACCGCGAAGCGGTGGAGGGGGCGCGACTCGGCCTGGACCGCAGCAGGTTTGCACCAGCGCCTCCTTGCTGACTCTCCGTGCAGAACCTCGCCCCCTCCACCGCTTCGCGGTCCCCCTCCCCCGTTGCACGGGGGAGGATTTGGGGCCAACCCATGAGCGCCGCCGCCCTTCGCCAGGTCGAGGTCGACTACCCGCGCGGCCGGGCGCTCGGGCCCTTCGACCTCGCCATCGACGAGGGTGAGCTGGTGGCCCTGGTCGGCCCGTCCGGCTGCGGCAAGTCGACGGCGCTGCGCCTGCTCGCCGGCCTCGAGGCCCCCACCCGCGGCGAGGTCAGCCGCCTCCCCGGCCGCGGCGAGACCTCGGTGGTGTTCCAGGCCGCCACCCTCGCCCCCTGGATGAGCGCCGCCGCCAACGTCGCCCTGCCGCTGGAGCTGGCCGGCGTCCGCCGCGCCGCGGCCCGCCGCCGGGCCGCTGAAGCCCTCGCCCGGGTCGGCCTCGCCGGCGCCGAGCAGGCCCGCCCGGCCCAGCTCTCCGGCGGCATGGCCATGCGGGTCAGCCTCGCCCGCGCCCTGGTCACCGCCCCGCGCCTCCTTTTGCTCGACGAGCCTTTCGCCGCCCTCGACGAGATCACCCGCCGGGCGCTGGCCGACGACGTCCTCGCCCTCTGGCGGGAGACCCGGCCCGCCATCGTCTTCGTCACCCACAACGTCGAGGAGGCGGTCTACATGGCCTCCCGCGTGGTGGTGATGTCCAAGGGCCCCGGAGTCACGGTGCACGAGGAGGCCGTCGCCGGTGAGCTCCCCCGCCCGGCCGGCTTCCGCACCACGGCGGGCTTCCGCAAGTCGGTGGAGACCGTCTCGGCCGCCCTCGCCCGCGGCATGGACGCGGCGGCGTGAGGCGCGCCCTCGACATCGCCGCCCCCTGGCTGCTGCTCGCCATCCTGGTCGGGCTCTGGGAGCTGGCCTGCCGGGCGCTTCAGGTCCCGAGCTATTTCCTGCCGCCGCCCAGC
>DASPLZ010000104.1:0-4526 GCA_035627295.1 Phenylobacterium sp.
AACGCCTTGGAAATTGGTGCCTGGCACCATTTATCGCCAGCGCTCCGCGGCGGGCCCCTCCTCTCCCGCGAGCTGCGGGCGAGGGGTTTCCGGCGTGACCTTGAAACCACAGCCGGCCGCTAGAACCGTTTCGCGGGCAGAATAAGTTTGACCGCGCCGGCCAAAGCGGGACAGATTCTCCCCGACGCAATCTGGGGGATTTGCCGACATGCGCCTCGCAGCCAGCCCGAAGCTCGCCGCCCTGCTGCTCGCCTCCGCCGCCTTCCCGGCCACGGCCTTCGCGCAGGAGGAGACCGACCCGCCCGCCACCGGCGAGGGCAGCGGCGCCGGCGACCGCGCCGATACCGGCCGCGGCCAGGCCGACGAGGCCGACATCGTCATCACCGCCCAGAAGCGCGAGGAGAATCTCCAGGACGTGCCGCTCGCGGTCACCGCCTTCGGCACCGAGAAGCTCGAGGAGCTTCAGGTCAACGAATTCGCCGACTATGCCCGCCAGGTTCCCTCGATCTCGTTCCAGAGCGCCGGCCCGGGCTTCTCCAACGTCTATTTCCGCGGCGTCGCCTCGGGCGAGAATGCCAACCATTCGGCGTCCCTGCCCTCGGTCGGCACCTATCTCGACGAGCAGCCGATCACCACCATCACCGGGGCCCTGGACGTCCACGTCTTCGACATCGCCCGGGTCGAGGCGCTGGCCGGGCCGCAGGGCACGCTCTACGGCGCCTCGAGCCAGGCCGGGACGATCCGGATCATCACCAACAAGCCCGACACTTCGGGCTTCTACGGCGAGGCCAATGTCGAGCTGAACAACGTCGCCCACGGCGAATGGGGCTATACCGGCGAGGCCTATGTCAACGCGCCCTTGTCGAGCAACATGGCGCTGCGCGTGGTCGGCTGGTACCGCAAGGACGCCGGCTATATCGACAACATCCCCGGCAGCCTCACTTTCCCGACCTCCGGAATCACCTTCACCAACGCCCCCCACGTCGAGAACAATTATAACGACGTCGAGACCTACGGCGCCCGCGCCGCGCTCAAGATCGACCTCGACGACAATTGGACGATCCTGCCGCAGGTAATGGGCCAGAAGCAGGTCAGCGACGGCACTTTCGCCCAGGAATCGGGCTTGCAGGAGCTCCAGGTCAGCCAGTTCAACCGCGAGCATTTCGTCGACAAATGGTTCCAGGCGGCGCTGACCGTCTCCGGCAAGATCGGCAATTTCGACCTGACCTATGCCGGCGCCTACATGATGCGGCAGATCGACGGCTCGTCCGACTATGTCGACTATGCCTATTTCTACGACGCGCTCGCCGGCTACGGCGCCTATTTCTACGACAATAACGGCGACTTCGTTAATCCGAACCAGTACATCCTCTCGGACGACAGCTTCACCAAGCAGAGCCACGAGCTTCGCATCGCGTCACCGACGGACCGCCGGATCCGCTTCATCGGCGGCCTCTTCTACCAGCGCCAGACCCACCATATCGAGCAGAACTACATCATCGACAACATCGCCGACACGATCACCGTGCCCGGCACCGAGAGCAACATCTGGCTGACCCAGCAGCGGCGCACCGACCGCGACTATGCGGTGTTCGGCGAGGCGAGCTTCGACATCACGCCCAAGCTGACCCTGACCGCCGGCGGCCGGCTCTACCGGTTCAAGAACTCGCTCGAGGGCTTTTTCGGCTTCAGCGCCGGCTATTCGAGCCGCACCGGAGTCGCCGCCTGCTTCGCTCCGGCGACCGTCCCGGATTCGCCCTGCACCAACCTCGACAAGACGACGGCGGCGACCGACTTCATCCACCGGGTCAACCTGACCTGGAAGCCGAACGACGACATATTGCTCTACGGCACCTGGTCGCGCGGCTTCAGGCCGGGCGGAATCAACCGCCGCGGCACGCTGCCGCCCTACCCGCCCGATTTCATCGACAATTACGAATTCGGCTGGAAAACCAGCTGGGCCAACAACCGGCTGCGCTTCAACGGCGCCCTCTACCAGCTCAACTGGTCGGACATCCAATTGTCCTTCCTCGGCGCCAACGGCCTCACCGAGATCCGCAGCGCCGGCAACGCCCGCATCCGCGGCGCCGAGTTCGACATCTTCGTCCGACCGGTGCGCGGCCTGACGATCGGCTTCGGCGGGTCGTACAACAACGCCAAGATCACCGACGATTTCTGCCTGATCGCCAATGAGGATTTCGACTGCACGCTGGCCGGCCCGGCGGGCGAGCCCAACGCCCTGCTCGCCCCCGCCGGCACCCGGCTGCCGATCACCGCGCGCTTCAAGTCCAACGCGCTGCTGCGCTACGAGTTCGACTTCGCCGGGCTCGACGCCCACATCCAGGGCAACTGGATCCACGAGGGTCCGCGCACCAGCGACTTGAGGCTGTTCGAGCGGTCCATTCTCGGCCCGCTCGACGATTACGACACGGTCGACCTCAGCACCGGAGTCACCAACGGCCGCTGGTCGGTGGCGCTGTTCGTCAAGAACCTGATGGACGTCAACGGCGCCACCGGCAACACCATCCAGTGCACCGAGAGCGTCTGCGGCGACCCCGACGGAGTGACCGCGATCGGGCCCAAGATCTACACCTACGTGATCCGGCCGAGGCTGGTCGGCATCAGGGTCGGCACGAAGTTCTAGGGCATATTCGACATTCGGTGAGAACCCCCTCTCCCCGGCGGGGAGAGGGACACCCTTGACGATCGGCTGAGCGTCGGCCCTACACGCTCCCCTCATGGAGGACGGTCCCCCACGGACGCCCGCCCGGGGCGCGCCAGGGCCTCGCGGCGGGCGGGCGCTGCGGGCCGCGCTCTACGCGCTCGTCCTGCTCGGATTCGCCGCCGTCCTCGCTCTGCGCCTGTGGCTGATGTCGGACCTGCCGATGTGGATCGACGAGACCTGGACGGCGGTGATCGCCGGGCAGCCGTCCTGGCGGGCCTTCTGGCGCGAAGTCTGGCTCGATGCGAATGCGCCGCTTTACTACCTCTTCATGGCGCTCTGGCCGGGCGAGGGAAATTTCGCGCTGCGCCTGCCCAGCCTATTGTTCATGGTCGGGGCTTCGGCGCTCGTCCTGACCTGGCGGTTGCCCGGCCTCACGCGCGAGGCCAGGCTGACCTGGGCCGCCTTGCTGTTCTTCTGGTCGCCCGGGCTGCTGCTCTCCGCCGACGCGCGCGGCTACGCGCTCCTCCTGCTGATCGCCGCCGCCCAGGCGATCGCCTACGCCCGGCTGATCGAGGCGCCGGGGCTGAAGCGCGCCGCCGGGTGGTGCGGCCTCGCCGGCCTCGCCGTCGCCACCCATTATTTCGCGGCCTGGCCCGCCCTGGTCCAGGGCCTCTTCTATCTCGCCCTTCACCGCGGCCGCGCGCTTCGGACCCTTCCCGCCCTGCTGGTCCTGACCCCGCTGGCCGCCTGGGGCCTCTACCATCTGCCCCGCCTGCTGATCTACGCCCAGCCCGGCATCGCCTGGTACGATCCGCTGACCTTTAAGGCCGCGGCGCAGGCGGCGGCGAGGACGCTCGGCCCCACCGTGCCCTTCGCCCTCCTGCTCGCGCTCATCCTCGCCGCCTGCCGCCTGCTCAAGCCCGAGGAATCGAGCCGCGGCGCCCGCTGGACGGCGATATCGGGCGCGGCCTGCCTCCTCCTCCTGCTCGCCCTGGGCATGCGCCAGCCCTTTCTGGTCGAGCGCTATCTGACTCCCCTGGCGCCGAGCCTGCTGCTCGGGGTGGTGCTTCTGGCCCGAGCGCCGATCGGTTACGCGATCGTCACCGCCTGGTACCTCGCGGCGATCACTCCGGCCGGAACCCGCCAGCTGCTCGAGACCCGATCCCGCTTCGGCCTCGAAGTGCCGAGCCGCTACCTTCTGCCCGCCCGCCCCGACCATGTCGTCTATTCGCTCGGCTATCCCGGAGCGCGCGTGCTCGATCCCGGCACCACCGCCCAGATCGGCAGCTATTTCTTCAGGCGGGCCGGCCAGCGGGTCGAGGCGAAGATGGTGGCGACCGGGCCCGAGGCGACGCGTCAGCTGCTCGCCGCCGCGACCGGCGCCAGGCCGGCGATCATGCTCCTCTACCGGGCCGGCGGCGGACCCCGCCCGGGCGACATTCCCCCGCACTGGCGGTGCCAGGATCTGCGCGGCCGGGGCTCCGGCATCCTCGCCTGCGCCCCGCGCCGGCTGTTCGGGCAAGCGCCGCCGACAGCCAAGCCGTAGCTCGTACCGAACTGCAGCTAGACCAACACCCTCTCCCGTGAAGGACGGGAGAGGGGTTTTTCCCGTCAGCGCGCGGTGCGGAAGAACAGATGGCCGCCGACGATTCGGTCCGGGATCAGCCCCGCCGACCAGCGCGGGGACACCGCCGCGGTGTGGTAGAAGAGGGCGCCGCCGGTCGGGTCGGTGGATTGTCCGGCGAGGATCTCCGCCGCCAGCCGCTTCGCCGCCAGCCACATCAGCTCGTCGCCGCTGCCCGGGCGGAGCGCGTCGACGTTCAGCATCGCCTTGTAATTGGGGTCGTTCTTGTTCCAGCAG
>DASPLZ010000105.1:0-12037 GCA_035627295.1 Phenylobacterium sp.
TTCATCAACCCGCTGGTCTGCGAAGGCTGCGGCGACTGCTCGAAGAAGTCGAACTGCGTCTCCGTCGAGCCGCTGAACACCGAGTTCGGGCGCAAGCGCCAGATCAACCAGTCGACCTGCAATCAGGACTATTCCTGCCTCGACGGCTTCTGCCCCTCGTTCATCACCATCGAGGGCGGCGCCAATCCGCACAAGGCGGCGATGCCGAGTCTGACGGCCGATTCCACCCCCCTCCCCCGCTTCGAGACCGTGGCCGGCGTGCGCAACATCGTCTTCACCGGTATCGGCGGCACCGGCGTGACCACTGTCGCCTCGATCCTGGCCATGGCCGCCCACGTGGACGGCAGGGCCGCCTCGGTGGTCGACATGACGGGCCTCGCGCAGAAGGGCGGCTCGGTGTTCAGCCACGTGCGGATCGGCGAGCGGGAGGACTCGGTCGTCGGCGGCCGCGTGCCCGCCGCCAGCGCCCATGTGCTGATCGCCTGCGACCTGCTCGTGGCGGCCAGCGCCGATGCGCTCGCGCTCTACGCCAAGGACCGCACGGTGGCCTGCGGCAACGGCGACTTCTCGCCCACCGCCGACTTCGTGACCGACCGCGACGTGCGCTTCGACACCGCCTCCATGGCCCGCAAGGTCGCCGCGGCGACCAAGAGCTACGACGCCTGCCCGGCCCAAGCGCTCGCGCTGGAGAAGCTCGGCGACGAGATCTACGCCAACATGATCATGCTGGGCTTCGCCTGGCAGAAGGGCGTGGTGCCGGTCTCCAGCCGCGCCATGTACCGCGCCATCAAGCTGAACGGCGTGCAGGCCGACGAGAACCTGCAGGCCTTCGAGATCGGCCGCATGGTCGCCCACGACCCGGCCGCCCGCGGCAAGGCGCAGGATGATGTGCCGACGCCGGAGACCATGCCGCTCGACGCCCTCATCGCCCACCGCGCCAGCGAGCTGACCGCCTACCAGGACGAAGCCTACGCCAAGCGCTACCTCGCCCGCATCGAGCAGGTCGCGGCGGCGGAAGCGGCGGCCGGCGGCGGCGAGGCCCTGACCCGGGCGGCGGCCATCAACCTCTACAAGCTGATGGCCTACAAGGACGAGTACGAGGTCGCCCGCCTGCATTCCGACCCGCGCGCCAGGGCCGCCCGCAACGACGCCTTCGTCGGAGGCAGGTCCAAGGTCTGGCTCGCCCCGCCGCTGTTGGCCCGCAAAGGTCCGAACGGCGAGCCGAAGAAGATGGCCTTCGACGCCTGGATGCTCGACCTCGCCTTCCCCGCGCTGGCGAAGCTGAAGGGCCTGCGCGGCGGCGCGCTGGACATCTTCGGCTACACCGCAGAGCGGAAGATGGAGCGCGGCCTGATCGCCGACTACGAGGCCGACCTCGACCGCCTCGTCTCGGAGCTGACGCCCGAGAAGCTGCTCCTGGCCGCAAGGATCGCGCGCGTGCCGGACCAGATCCGCGGCTTCGGCCACATCAAGCAGGCCAGCGTCGGCCCGGCCGAGGCCGAGCGCGCCGAGCTCTGGGCGCAGTGGGAGGGCGAGGCGCCCGCCGCCAGACCGATGCGGACGCTGATCGGCGCCTGAAATCTCCCGCCCCCCTTTCGGGGAGGGAAAGCGCGGCTTCCTTGCCTGGCCGGTTGAGGCTACGCGGGGACCATGAGCGACTTCGATTTCGACGCGGTGGTGGTCGGCGCGGGCGCCGTGGGCCTGGCCTGCGGCTACGCCCTCTCCAGGCGCGGCCTGACGGTGGCGGTGCTGGAGAAGGAGGAGATCATCGGCCAGGGCGTCTCCTCGCGGAATTCCGAGGTGATCCACGGCGGGCTCTACTATCCGACGGGCTCGCTGAAGGCCCGGCTCTGCGTGCAGGGGCGGCGCGCGCTCTACGCCTTCCTGGAGGCCCGCAAGATCGACTTCGACCGTTGCGGCAAGCTGGTGGTGGCGAGCGAGCCCGGCGAGGTGGAGCGGCTGGACGCCATCTGGGCGCAGGCGGCGACCAACGAGGTCGAGGGTATGCAGCGGCTCTCCAAGGCCGAGGCTCTGGCGCTGGAGCCGGAGCTGCGGGTCGAGGCGGCGCTGCTGTCGCCGCAGAGCGGCGTCTTCGCCAGCCACGACTACATGTCGGCCCTGCAGGGGGAGGTCGAGGCGGCCGGCGGCGCGGTGGTGCTGGCCACGCCCTTCGAGGGCGCCACGCCGCTGGAGGCCGGCGGCTTCTCGGTTCGCGCGGGGGGCGCCGAGCCGACCACCCTCGCCTGCCGCCTGCTGGTCACAGCCCCAGGTCTTTCGGCCCAGGCCGTGGCGGCGACCATCGAGGGCTTCCCGGCCGGTCGCATCCCGCCCCGCCACCTCGGCAAGGGCCGCTACTTCCGCCTGACCGGCAAGGCGCCCTTCAGCCGGCTGATCTATCCGCCGCCGATCCCCGGCGCGCTCGGCACCCACTACCGCCGCGACCTCGGCGGCCAGGCGGTGTTCGGGCCGGACCTCCTGTTCGTGGAGGCGGAGGACTATTCGGTGGAGCCGGAGGCCGCCGAGGGCTTCTACCGCTACATTCGCAAGTTCTGGCCGGGCCTGCCCGACGGCGCGCTGACGCCGGACTACGCCGGCATCCGCCCCAAGCTGCATGGCCCGGACGAACCGCAGCCGGACTTCCAGCTCGACGGCGAGGCTGTCCACGGCCTGCCCGGTCTGATGGCGCTCTTCGGCATCGAGAGCCCCGGCCTCACCTCCTCCCTCGCCATCGGCGAAGAGGTGGCGGACCGGCTGGGCGCTTAAGCCGCCGGCCCGCCAGTCGGGGAAGAACGGGGATCAGCCCTGGTCGGGCTGGTTGAACGCCCAGTTGACGCCGAACGGGTCCTTCAGCTGGCCGAAGATGTCGCCCCAGAACTGCTTCTCCAGCGGCACCACTACTTCGCAGCCGGCGGCGAGCGCGCGGTCCCACCAGGTCTGGGCGTCCGGCACCAGCAGCTGCATGACGAAGCTGTTCGAGGGCTGGTGCGGCATGCCCATCTCGGGGAAGGCGTCGGAGAGCATCACCGAGCCGCCGTTGATGAGGATGTGGGCGTGCATCAGCCGCTCGCCGTCCTGGCCCAGCATCCGCGCCAGCTCCGTGGCGTCGAAGGCCCGCTTGTAGAAGTCGATCGCCTTGGCGGCGCCGACCAGGCTCAGCGAGGGGATGACGCCGGGCTCCATCACATGGGCCCGGTCGTCCTTGATCTCCAGTTCGAGGTTGGACATCCGTCGTCTCCGTCAGAGGGTCTTGGCGAGCTCGGCCAGCTGGTCGGCGCACTGCCCCCAGCCCTCGTGGAAGCCCATCTCGACGTGCTGCTTCACGTCCTCGTCCGTCCAGTGGCGGGCGCGGGCGACGTAGCGCGTCTTGCCGTCGCCCAGGTCCTCGAAGGTCACGATGGCGACCATGAAGGCCTTGTCGGACGGGACCCAGCCCTCGACGAAGGCGTCGGTGAACACCAGCTTCCTGCCGGGCACGACTTCCAGATAGACGCCGGGGTTGGGGTACTCGTTGCCCTCGGGGTCGCGCATGACCACCAGGCTCTTGCCGCCGGGTCGCACGTCCTGCTCGACCTTGGCGAGGGTCCAGGGCTTGGGCACGAACCACTGCTTCATCAGCTCCGGCTCGGTCCAGCAGCGGTAGAGGGTCTGGGCGGGCGCCTCGATGATCCGCTCAAGGACCAGCTCGCGGTCGTTGATCGGCTTGGCGTCGGTATCGTCGAACATCGTCTTAGTCTCCTGATCGGACCCTAAGCGGCCCGCTGTTGGTGTTGCTCTAAGGACGAGTGGCGCGGCGAGCTTCCGACACCTGCGCGAACTTTTTTGTGGCGTTTTTCGTGGCGGTTGAGCGGCGGTGCGTCCTTCGAGACGCCCGCTGCGCGGGCTCCTCAGGATGACGAAGCCAGAACAATCCCTAGTCATGGTGAGGAGCGCGTCTCGAACCACGCACCACGCACCACGCCGCAGCTTCAAGCCCGCCGCTTGCCCTCTTCGGCCAGCCGGTCGAGGTGTTGGCGGATGTGCGCGGCCTCGGCCGGCGTATTGGCCAGCGCGATGGCGCGGCCAAAGGCCTCGCGCGCCTCGCGGTCGCGGCCGAGCTGCAGGAGCAGGCCGCCGCGCAGGCCGTGGAAGTGGAAGTAGCCGTCGAGGCGGTCGGCCAGCGGCTCGACCAGCGCCAGCGCCGCCTCGGCCCCTTGCGTCTTGGAGACCGCCACCGCGCGGTTCAGCGTCACCACCGGCGAGGGCTGCATGCGCTCCAGGGCCTGGTAGATCAGGTCGATCTCGCCCCAGTCGGTGTCCTCGGGCCGCTTGGCCCGCGCGTGCAGGGCGGCGATCGCCGCCTGGGCCTGGTAGGGCCCCGGCCGGCGGTGGCGCACCGCCTTGTCGATCAGCGCCAGGCCCTCGGCGATCTGCTTGGCGTTCCAGAGCGAACGGTCCTGGTCGTCCAGCAGGATCACCTGGCCGTCGGCGTCGAAGCGCGCCGCCGAGCGGGCGTTCTGCAGCAGCATCAGGGCGGTCAGGCCCATGATCTCCGGCTCGGTCTGATAAAGCCGCAAGAGGAGCCGCGAGAGCCGGATCGCCTCGGCCGCCAGGTCGCTGCGCGCATCGGGGGCGTCCGGCGGGGCCGAATAGCCCTCGTTGAAGACCAGGTAGAGCATCGCCGCCACCGCCGCGAGCCGCTCGGCCCGCTCGACGGGGCCGGGGGTTTCGAAGGCGACGCCCGCCTTGGCGACGCGGGCCTTGGCCCGGGTGATCCGCTGCTCCATCGCCGCCTCGCCGACCAGGAAGGCGCGGGCGATCTGCTTCACCGAGAGGCCCGAGACGATCCGCAGGGCCAGCGCGATCTGCGCCGTCGGCGGCAGGTCCGGGTGGCAGCAGATGAAGAGCAGCCGCAGCACGTCGTCGCGATAGTCCGAGCCGTCCAGACGCTCGGCCATCGGCGTCTCGACGTCGTCGAGGTCGGAGAGCTGGTCCTCCTCGGGCATCGCCACATGCCGGCTCTGCCGGCGGGCCACGTCGATGCCGGCGTTGCGCCCCACCATGATCAGCCAGGCGGCCGGGTCGCGCGGCGGGCCGTTCTGCGGCCAGTTCTTCAGGGCCCGAAGGCAGGCGTCCTGGAAGGCCTCCTCGGCACGGTCCAGGTCGCGGAAGTAGCGGAGCAGGGCCCCCACGGCCTGGGGACGGGCCGCCGTCAGCGCCGCGTCGATCCAGGCCAGGTCGCTCATGCCGAAAGGTCCGACGGCTTGTAGATCGACATCGGCCGCACCTCGTAGCAGCCGCCGATCGGGTTGGCCTCGGCCAGCTCGCGAGAGAACTGCAGCGCCTGCTCCAGGTTCTCGACATCTACGACGTAGAAGCCGAGGAGCTGCTCCTTGGTCTCGGCGAACGGGCCGTCGATGATCAGCGGTTCGGCCCCGGTCTTGCGCAGGGTGGTGGCCGCCGTCGTCGGCAGCAGGCGCGCGACCGGGCCAAGGCGGCCCTGCGCCGACCAGCGGTCCTGCACGGTCTGCAGGCGCGCCATGCAGGCCTCGTCCTCTTCCTTGGACCAGGCGCTCGTCACGTTCTCGTCGTTGTAGCAGAAGATGGCGTAGAGCATTGGCGGCCTCCGGCGTTTGCAGGGCCTTCCTACAACGGCCTTGCGCCAAGGACGACGCGGGCGCCGCCACGCCGACAGGCCCCGGCGGATTTTTCAGGTTTCGACGTCGTTAAGCAAATCTTCTGCCCTCGCCCTTAGCCCTCTTTAGGCGAGTACCGGGGGCGTTATGTATCTTGAGTGGCGTTCGCTGTCGCAGCTGGATGCGGTGGCGCTGGATTCGAGGCGGCTGGGCCTGTGGCGCGTGGCCGCGGCAGTGGTGGTGATGGCTTTGGTCGGCCCGTCCCTGGGCTGGCCCATCGCCCTGGGATGCGGCTTGGCGATCCTCGCCGTCGAGGCGATCACCCAGGTGGCGACTCTCCCCTTCGCACGCGCCCAAGCGCCGACCGATGGGCGGCGGATCGCCTATCTGGCCTCCGCCTTCGTCGGCTGTTGCCTCTGGCTGGCGCTCAGCCTGTTCTTCTGGTTCGACGAGGGTCGCGGCGCGCAGTTCGTGACCCTGCTGATCTGGTCGGCCCTGCTGATGAACGCGAGCAGCTTCGCCTTCCGGGCGCCGCTGGCGATGGTGGTCCTGGCGACCCCCGTCGCCCTGACGATGCTGGCGACGCCCTGGATCCACTCGCCCTTCAGCGGGCCGAACCACGCCCTCGCGGCGGTGGGCCTGGCGCTGTTTGTGATCTACGCCGCCATTTCGGCGCGGCGCAACGTGCTGGCCGCCCAGAGCCTGGCCCAGACGACCGCCGAGCTGGCCGCCGCCCGTGAAGCCGCCGAGGCCGCCAACACCGCCAAGAGCCAGTTCCTGGCCACCATGAGCCACGAGATCAGGACGCCGCTCAACGGCGTCATCGGCATGGCCCAGGCGATGGAGCGCGAGCCCCTGCCCGAACCCCAGCGCGAGCGCCTGGGCGTGATCCGCAAGGGCGGCGAGACCCTGCTCGGCCTGCTCAACGACCTCCTCGACCTCTCGCGCATCGAAGCCGGCCGGCTGGAGCTGGAAGACGGCGTCATCGACATCGCCGAGATCGCCCGCGGCGCGCGCGACACTTTCCAGGCCCTGGCAGTGGACAAGGACGTGCATCTAGAGCTCGCCGTGGCGCCGGAGGCCGAAGGCTGTTGGAGCGGCGATCCCACGCGGGTGCGCCAGGTGCTGCACAACCTGGTCTCCAACGCCGTGAAGTTCACCGCCAAGGGCGAGGTGCGGATCGCCGCCACTCGTGAGGGCGGCGCCCTGCGCATCGCCGTCAGCGACACCGGGGTCGGCATCCCGCCGGAGGCCCTGCCGCACCTCTTCGAGAAGTTCCAGCAGGCCGACGCCTCGACCACCCGCAAGTTCGGCGGCTCCGGACTGGGCCTGGCGATCTGCCGCGAGCTCGCCGGCCTGATGGGCGGGACCCTCATCGTCGAGAGCCGGCTGGGCCACGGCTCGACCTTCACCTTCACCCTGCCGGTGGAGCCCCGCCAGGCCCCGAAGGCCGCCGAGGCGCCGGCCGTCGAGCCCGCCCAGGCGCTGCCGATCCGCGTGCTGGCGGCCGAGGACAACCCGATGAACCAGCTGGTGCTACGCACCCTCCTCGACCAGTTCGGCGTGGAGCTTAAGATCGTCGAGGACGGCGCGGCGGCGGTGCGCGCGGCCGCCGGGGAGCCCTGGGACCTCATCCTGATGGACGTCCAGATGCCGGTGATGGACGGTCCCACCGCCGCCCGCGCCATCCGCGCCGCCGAGGCCGCGTCAGGCGCGCCCCGCACCCCGATCCTGGCGCTCACCGCCAACGCCATGGCTCACCACGAGGCGGAGTACCTGGCGGCCGGGATGGACGGACTGGTCGCCAAGCCCATCCAGGTCGATCACCTGATCGCGGCGATGGAGGCCGCCCTGGCCTCGGGGGCGTCGCGGGCGGCGGAGCGGGCCGCGAACGCGAACCGCTCGATGAACGCCCAGAGCTCGCCCACCTCCCTGGCCGCCGCCGGGTCGGAGGATTCCTCCGCCGAGCGGCCGGTCTCCAGGGCCGTCTGATAGATCGCCCGGCTGCGCAGCACCGTCGGCACGACGGGCAGGCGCATCACCTGCAACGCCTCCAGCGCCTTCTTCACCGCCGGCGGCTCGACCCCGTCGCGGGCCGGCGGCGCCTGGTTCAGCACGACGAGGTGCGGCTTCCTGAGCTTGCGCACCACCTCGGCCGTCTGCAGGGCGGCGGCGAGGTCGAGGAAGGTCGGGCGCACCACCACCAGCACCAGGTCGCTGATCGCCACCGCCTGGGCGACCGCCTCGTCGAACCCGCCCGGCGTGTCGATGACCATGGCCTCGTGGGCCTGCTTCACGCTGGTCATCTGCAGGGCCGCCAGCGAGCGGCTGGGTGCCTCGACGCAGCCCGGGCCGTCGCCGACCCGGCCGCGCATCACTTCGCTGGACGAACCTTGCGGGTCGGCGTCGGCGAGCATGGTCTTGCGCCCGCGCAGGTGCGCCGCCAGCGCCAGGTGCACTGCAACCGTCGTCTTGCCGGCGCCGCCTTTTCTGGCGACCACTGCAATCGTCCGCATGGACTTGCCAATTCTTCAGCCGGACGTTCCGCCCGCTGAGGCGTGAATCAGATTCGGGCTAATCTCTCCAGCGATGGTTTCAGTTCCTGCCCTCGCGCCGATCACAGTCCCGGGAACACCGGCCGCGGAGATTGAGGTCGACGAGACCCTCGCCCGAAGGTTGATCTTGGCCCAGCACGCCGACCTGGCCGATCGGCCCCTCGCCCTCCTGGCGAGCGGCTGGGACAATGTGGTCTTCCGGCTGGGCGACGACCTGCTGCTGCGGGCGCCCCGGCGCTCCGTCGCCGCCCAGTTGATCCGCCACGAGCAGAGATGGCTGCCGCACCTTGCACCCACTTTGCCGCTGCCGATCCCCGCGCCGGTCAGGGTCGGCGTCCCGGACGGCGACTACCCCTGGCCCTGGAGCATCACGCCCTGGCTGGAAGGGGTCACCGCGGACCGGGATCCGCCCCTCCCCGACCAAGGCGCCGTCCTGGCCGGCTTCTTTCGCGCCTTGCACGTCCCCGCGCCGGCGCAGGCGCCGCGCAACCCCGTCCGCGGGGTGCCGCTGGCCGCCCGCGCCGAGGCGGTGGAGCAGCGGCTGGCCAATCTCGCCGCCCGCGGCGCGCCCATCGACCTCGCGGCGCTCCGGACCATCTGGCGGGAGGGCCTGGACGCGCCGAACGATGCGCGGCCCACCTGGATCCACGGCGACCCCCATCCGCTGAACGTGCTGGTGAAGGAAGGGCGCTTCAGCGCCGTCATCGACTGGGGCGATCTGGCGTGCGGGGATCGTGCGTCGGACCTGGCCGCCGTCTGGATGCTCCTGCCGCATGCCGCCAGCCGCGAGGACGCCGTCGCGGGCCTGCCGGACGTCTCCCCCGCCACCTGGCGGCGGGCGCGGGGCTGGGCGGCGTTCTATGTGGCTACGCTGCTGGACGTCGGCCTGGAGGAAGGCTCGGTGATGGCGGGCATCGCCGCAGCGACGCTTGGGCGCCTCGTCGAGGACGGCTGATCCGGCTCAGTCGCCGAGATCGAGCTGCGCGGTCCACCACTTGGCCGAGGCCTCCAGGTCGCTGGCGTCGACGCGGACCCAGCCGGGCGCGGGACCGCGGTCCTGCTCCAGCTGCCGGGCGAGGACGGAGAGGTCGGCGTCGGAGGCGTCGCCCTGGCGGGCCGCCACCCGCGCCTCCAGCACCTCCCGCGGCGCCTCCAGCCAGACGCCGTGGAATTCGGCCCCCGAGGCCCGCGCCATCGCCTCGGCCCGGGCGCGGTGCTCCGGCCTGAGGAAGGTGGCGTCCAGCGCCACGGAATGGCCGGCGTGCAGGAGCTGGCCGGCCTCGGAGATCAGGTCCGCATAGGTCTGATTCGGATCGACGCGGTAGGCCTCCGCCGGCAGGCGATCGAGCGGGCCGACGCCGGCGTGTCGCTTCCTCACCTCGTCGTTGCGCAGCACCACCGCGCCGGGCGAGGCGCCCAGCCCCGGCGCGATCAGCCGCGCGAAGGTCGACTTGCCCGAGCCGGAATAGCCGCCCACCGCCACCATCCGCCGCGGCCGGCCGGGCAGGTGGTCGCGCGCCGCGGCGATATAGGCCTTAGCCCCGTCGAGATCGCCGCCATAGCCGCAGACGTGCGCCCTGACGCCCGCCCGCACGGCCATCATCAGCGGCAGGGCGGCCAGGCCCTCGTAGACCGTGGTCCCGAAGCTGCGCGCCGCCTCGTCGAGATAGCCGGAGAGCACCCGCACGCCCGCGTCGCGCCGGCGTCGGAAATCGAGATCCATCAGCAGGAATGCGAGGTCGTACTGCACATCGATGTCCGAGAGCACGTCGTTGAACTCGATGCAGTCGAACAGCGTCGGCGTGGCGCTCTCCAGCAGGATGTTCCCGAGGTGCAGGTCGGCGTGACAGTGGCGCGCCAGGCCCAGGCCCTTGCGCCGCTCCAGCAGCACCGCGTGCCGGTCGAACACCGCGTCCAGCCGGGCCAGCATGGCGGAAAGCTCGCCGGCCCATTCCTCGCCGAGCTGGGGCCCGAGCCTGGTCAGGAGCTCGGCATTGGACCGGACGGTGTAGCCAAGCGCGGCCGTGCCGCCGCCCTCCGGCCGGATCGCGGCCCCCGCATGCAGCCGGGCTATGGTGCGCCCCAACGCCTCGGCCACATCGCCGGTGAGCGCCCAAGGCTGATTGGACAGCACCGCCTCCTGCGCGAAGCGGCGCATTTGCAGGGCGTATTCGACGGTCTCGCCGGCGCCGTCGAGCGCCAGACCCCCGCCTTCGCGGGTGATCCTGTGGACGCCGCGGTAGATGTCGGCCTCGGCGGTGGCCTTGGCGTTGAACGCCTGCTCGCGCTCCAGCGCCCAGCGGCGCTTCTCCAGGGTGGTGTAGTCAAGGAAGCCGAAGTCGACCGGCTTCTTGACCTTGAAGGCCTTCTCGCCGGTCAGGAACACCCAGGCGATGGGAGTCTCGATCACCTCGTCGGCCGAGGCGGCGAACCAGTCAGCGACCTCGGACGGCGTCACGGCGCGGCCGTGCGTGGTTCGAGACGCGCTGCGCGCTCCTCACCATGACGAGGTTGGTGCGCTACTGAGTTCGTCATCCTGAGGAGCGGCGAGGCCGCGTCCCAAAGGACGCACCTCATGGAAACAGCCTGGACGTCGTCCAGCCCTCGCCTTGCCGCGCGAACACCAGCCGCTCATGCAGCCGAAACGGCCGGTCGCGCCAGAATTCGATCACCTGCGGCGCCAGGCGGAAGCCCGACCAGTGCGAGGGGCGCGGCACCCTGCCGAGCCCGTGCTTCAAGCCGACCTGCGCCACCCGCTTCTCCAGCGCCATGCGGTCCGGCAGCGGCCGCGACTGGTCGGAGGCCCAGGCGCCGATCTGGCTGTGCCGCGCGCGGGTGGCGAAGTAGGCGTCCGCCTCCGCATCGCTCACCGGGCGGACCTCGCCGCGCACCCGCACCTGCCGGCGCAGCGACTTCCAGTGGAACACCAGCGCCGCCTTCGGATGCGCCAGCAGCTGGCGGCCCTTGGCGCTCTCGAAGTTGGTGTAGAAGACGAAGCCCGCCGCATCGACGTCCTTCAGGAGCACCATGCGAGCGTCCGGCATGCCGTCAGCGTCGACGGTGGCCAGCGTCATGGCGTTGCCGTCGTTAGGTTCGCTCCGGTTGGCTTCTGCGAGCCACTCCTGGAAGAGCGCGATGGGGTCCTCGGCGCTGAGCAGCGCCGGCGGCGTCGCCTCGGCGACCTGGCGCACGTAGTCGTCCTCGCTGGGACTGGGCGGGATCACCTCTTCGGTCATAGCGAGGTCTCTAGCCCCAAATCCTCCCCCGTGTAACGGGGGAGGGGGACCGCGAAGCGGTGGAGGGGGCGAGGTTCTGCACTGAGACTCAGCAAGACCGCGCCGGCGAAAACCTTCCGGAGCTCCTTCCGAGTCGCGCCCCCTCCACCGCTTCGCGGTCCCCCTCCCCCGCTTCGCAGGGGAGGATTTGGCCGCTAAAGAACCTGCGCCATGTCGCACAACAGCTTCGGCCACCTGTTCCGCGTGACCACCTGGGGCGAGAGCCACGGGCCGGCGCTGGGCTGCGTGGTGGACGGCTGCCCGCCGGGCATTCCGCTCAGCGAGGCGGACGTCCAGCCCTGGCTCGACCGCCGCCGTCCCGGCCAGGGCAAGTTCGTCACCCAGCGGCAGGAGCCGGACGCGGTGAAGATCCTCTCCGGCGTCTTCCAGGACGAGAAGACCGACGGCCAGGTCACCACCGGAACGCCGATCTCGATGATGATCGAGAACGTGGACCAGCGCAGCCGCGACTATTCCGAGATCGCCACCTCGTTCAGGCCGGGCCACGCCGACTACGCCTATTTCGCCAAGTACGGCGTGCGGGACTATCGCGGCGGCGGCCGGGCCTCGGCCCGCGAGACCGCCGCCCGGGTGG
>DASPLZ010000106.1:0-2371 GCA_035627295.1 Phenylobacterium sp.
AGGATCCAGGCGGCCGCCGCCTTGTCGACCAGCTCGCCCCGCCGCGCCCGCGTCACATCGGCTTCGTCGATCAGCATGCGGTTGACCGCCATGGTCGACATCCGTTCGTCCCAGAAGGCGATCGGCAGATCGCGCAGGCGCAAAAGGTTGCGGCCGAAGGCGCGAGCGGACTGGCAGCGGGGACCCTCCGTGCCGTCCATGTTCACCGGCAGGCCGATCACGAGGCCCGCAGCGCCGCGGCTCTCCATCAGGGCGAAGAGGGCCTCGGCGTCCTTTGTGAACTGAGACTTGCGGATCAGCTGCACGGGCGAGGCGATGGCGCGGGTGACGTCGGACATGGCGACGCCGATGGTCTTCTCGCCCAGGTCCACGCCGGCCACCGGGGCGTGGCGGGGCAGGGCGGCGGCGAAAGCCTCAAGGTCGAGCACGGCCATGCGTTCAGCCTCTCGCGCGGGCCAAGGCGCTTGTCAAAGCCGCCCCGGCACGGCTAACCCGCGCCTCTGACTTACAAGGAGGCCGTCATGGCCATTGACGCGGCGACCGTCCGCAAGGTCGCCCGGCTCGCGCGCATCGCCGAGCCCGAGGATCGCATCGAGGCGCTGGCCGGCGAGCTCAACTGGATCCTGAACTGGATCGAGCAGCTGAACGAGGTCGACACCGACGGCGTCGAGCCGATGACCTCGGCCGTGGAGGTGGCGCTGCCGATGCGCGACGACGTGGTCACCGATGGCGGCGACCCGGCCCGGGTGCTGGCCAATGCGCCGAAGGCCGACAAGGGCTTCTTCGTGGTGCCGAAGGTGGTGGAATGAGCGAACTCACCGGACTGACCCTGAAGGGCGCGGTCGAGGGGCTGCGCGCCAAGGCCTTCTCTTCCGCCGAACTGACCGAGGCGCACGTCGAGGCGGTGGCCGCCGCGCGAGACCTGGGCGCCTTCGTGCTGGAGACGCCGGACAAGGCGATGGAAATGGCCAGGGCCTCGGACGCGCGGCTGGCGGCCGGGGAAGGCGGGCCGCTGGAAGGCGTTCCGCTCGGCATCAAGGACCTCTTCTGCACCGAGGGCGTGCAGGCGACGGCGGGCTCCAACATCCTGAAGGGCTTCAAGCCGACCTACGAGAGCACCGTCACCGCCAACCTCTGGCGCGACGGGGCGGTGATGCTGGGCAAGCTGAACATGGACGAGTTCGCCATGGGCTCGTCCAACGAGACCTCGGCCTTCGGGCCGGTGAGCAACCCGTGGCGGGTGAAGGGCGGCAATGCGCGCCTGACCCCCGGCGGCTCCTCCGGCGGCTCGGCGGCGGCGGTGGCCGCGCAGCTGTGCCTCGGCGCCACGGCGACCGACACCGGCGGCTCGATCCGCCAGCCGGCGGCCTTCACAGGCACGGTCGGGATCAAGCCGACCTACGGGCGCTGCTCGCGCTGGGGGATCGTGGCGTTCGCCTCCTCGCTCGATCAGGCCGGCCCGATCGCCAAGACGGTCGAAGACGCCGCCATCCTGCTGAAATCCATGGCGGGTCACGACCCGAAGGACTCCACCAGCCTGCCCATCGAAACTCCGGACTTCGCGAGCTTCGTCGGCAAGTCGGTGAGGGGCCTGCGGATCGGCATCCCCAAGGAATACCGGGTCGACGGCATGCCGGCCGAGATCGAGCAGCTCTGGGAGCAGGGCATCGCCTGGCTGAAGGACGCCGGCTGCGAGATCGTCGAGGTCTCGCTGCCGCACACCAAGTACGCGCTGCCGGCCTACTACATCATCGCGCCGGCCGAGGCCTCGTCGAACCTCGCCCGCTACGACGGCGTCCGCTACGGGCGGCGCGAGCAGCCGGAGCAGGGCGGCCTCGCCGACATGTACGAGGCGACCCGCTCGGCCGGCTTCGGGCCCGAGGTCAAGCGGCGGATCATGATCGGCACCTACGTGCTCTCGGCCGGCTTCTACGACGCCTATTTCAACCAGGCGCAGAAGGTGCGGGCGCTGATCGCGCGCGACTTCGAGGAAGCCTGGAGGGAGGTCGACCTCCTCCTCACTCCGACCGCCCCGAGCGCCGCCTTCGCCCTCGGCGACAAGGCGAACGATCCGATCGCCATGTATCTGAACGACGTCTTCGCCGTGCCCGCCAGCCTCGCCGGCCTGCCCGCCATGTCGGTCCCCGCCGGCCTCGACGGGCAGGGCCTGCCGCTCGGCCTCCAGGTCATCGGCAAGGCCCTCGACGAGCAGGCGGTGCTCAACGCCGGCCTGGCGATCGAACAGCGGGCGGGCTTCACCCACCGCCCGGAGGCCTGGTGGTGACGGCAACTCTCTTTCCTCCCTGTCCGCGTAGCGGATGGGGAGGGGGACCGGCTGAAAGCCGGTGGAGGGGCTGCGCACCGGCTCCGG
>DASPLZ010000107.1:0-6462 GCA_035627295.1 Phenylobacterium sp.
AAGCTGGTCGGCTACAAGGCCGGCGGGCGGCGTGACGGCCCGCTCACGGTGGCGGTGGTGCGCTCGCGCGAGCCCGACGATGTGGAGGGCGGCGACGTGTTCGGCCCGGACATCAACGCCCTGCTGAAGCGCAACGGCGGCTAGGCCGCCCCGCGCGCGTTCGTCCAGCTCACAAGCTCGCCCAGCACCTGGCCCACCGCCTGATCGAAGGCGTTCACGATGGCGCCCACCCGGTTGTCGCCGGCGCGGACGCGGGCGGTGAAGATGCGCTCGCCCAAGAGGTTGCGTTCGCGGAACCCGCTCAGCACGGCGCGCACCTCGACCACCACGCTGGGAGCGGCCTCGCGGCCCTGATCGTAGACCGCCTCGAAGCGGCGCACGTCCAGGCGCAGGCCATACTGCGCGCGGCTGAACTCCCCGCGGCCGACGATCCTCGCCGGCCCGGCGTTGGAATCGAAGGCGCGGGCGACGGCGGCCTCGAACAGCACGGAGGCCGGCGCCACCCAGCGGGACTCGCCGATGTAGGCCGTCTCGTTGCCGACCACGCCCAGGATGCGGTCGCCGGCGGCCTCCGACTGGAAGCCGATCCGCCCGCGGAAGACGCCGAAGCTCTCAGCGCCGATGTTCGCGGCCGCCGGCTCCAGGTCGGCGCCGTCGAAGCGATAGAGCTGGGCCGGGTCCTGCTTCGGGAACAGCGAGATGCAGCCCGAGAGGGCGACGGCGGCGACGAGCAGGGGCAGGGCGCGGCGGATCACGGCTTCACCTCGATTTCCTTGGCGGGCGCCTTGGAGACAAGGCTCGAAGGATTGGCTTGGATCTGGTTGACCAGACGCTCTAGGGCCTCTGCGGCCTCTTCCAGCGTCTGCAGCGACTGGGTGGCCTGCGGCAGGCCGTTGCGGGCGAAGTCGCTGGTGGGGCCGGAGATGCCCTCGATCATGGCGCGGGCTTCCTGCGCCGCCTTCTTGGCCTCCTCGGCGGCGTCGGCGGCGTTGGCGACCGCGCGCTTGCCGTCGCCGTCCAGCAGGGTGCGGCCGGAGGCGGCCATCTGTTCGAGATCCTCGGAGGCGGCCGCCAGGTTCTGCATGGCGATCTGGGCGTCGGCGATCATCTGCTTGCGGGCCGCCAGTTCGCCGGACACCGCCTTGACGTCGGCGACGACGCCGCTGAACGCCTTGATGTTCTGATCCGAGAGCACGAGGTTCACCCGGTCGAGCGCCTCCACCGTGCGGGTCAGCACGGTGCCGCCGCCTTCCAAGAGGTCGGAGAGGGCGCTGCGCTGGCTCTTCAGCACCGGCACCTGGTTGTCGGGCACGGTGTCCTTCAGGAGCGGCAGGCGCGGGCTGCCGGCGGTGATCTGCACATAGTTGATGCCGGTGATGCCCTGCGGCTCCAGGGTCGCGTAGCTGTCGGTCTTGATCGGCACGTCGGAGGTCACGCGGGCTCTAGCGATCACCCGGTTGGGGTCGCGCTTGTCGAGGGCGATCTTGGTGACCTCGCCCACCTTGATGCCGTTGAAATGCACCTCGCCGCCTTCCGAGAGGCCGCGCACCGGCCCGATGAAGACGATGTCGTAAAGGTCGAAGTCACGATTGAACTGCAGGCGGGCCAGCCACACCACGAACACCGCGAGCGCGATGAACAGGAACAGCGAGGCCATGCCCACCAGGGCGTAGTTGGCGTTTCTTTCCATCAAGCGTTCTCCCGCGCCTTGGCGTCCAAGGCGGCGCGGCCCCGGGGACCCAGGAAGTACTCCTTGATCCAGGGATGGTCGGATTTCTCCAGTTCGGCAACCGGAGCGATCTCGACCACCTGTTTGTCGGCCAGCACGGCGACGCGGTCGGTGATGGCGTAGAGGGTGTCGAGGTCGTGGGTGATCATGAAGACGGTCAGGCCCATGCTGTCGGAGAGTTCGGCGATCAGCTCGTCGAAGGCGGCCGCGCCGATGGGGTCGAGGCCGGCGGTGGGCTCGTCGAGGAAGAGCAGGGCGGGGTCCAGCGCCAGGGCGCGCGCCAGGCCGGCGCGCTTGCGCATGCCGCCGGAAAGCTCGGCCGGCTTCTTGTCGCCGGCGTCCAGCGGCAGCCCGGCCAGGGCGATCTTCAGCTCGGCCAGCTCCCAGATCTCCCGGCGCGACAGGCGCGTGTGCTCGAACATCGGCGCGGCGACGTTCTGCTTGACGGTAAGGTTCGAGAAGAGGGCCCCTTGCTGGAACAGCACGCCCCAGCGGCGCTCGATGGCTTCCATCTGCCGGGCGGTGGCGCGGTTGATGTCGCGGCCATAGACCTGCACCGAGCCGCCGTCCGGGTCCTTCAGGCCGATGATGGTGTTGAGCAGCACCGACTTGCCGGTGCCTGAGCCGCCGACCACGCCCAGCACCTCGCCGCGCTTCACCCGCAGGTTCAGCCCGTCGTGGATGACGTTGTCGCCGAAACGCGAGACCAGGCCCTTCACCGAAACCGGCGGGGCGTCTTCGTCCAGGTCTTCGTCGAGAGTGGCGTCGGTCATAGGTCGAGCTGCATGTAGATCAGCGCGAAGACCGCATCGATCAGGATGATGGCGAAGATCGCCTGCACCACGGCGGCGGTCACCCGGCGGCCGAGGGACTCCACGTCGCCGCCGACCTCCAGCCCCTGGCGGCAGCCGATGCCGGCGATCACCGCGGCCATCACCGGCGCCTTGGACATGCCGATCCAGAACTGGGTCGCGCCGACGTTCTCCACCATGCGCTGCATGAAGAAGGCGGGGCCGAGGTCGAGCACCGTCCACGTCACCACCAGGCCGCCGACGAGGCCCGCGAGGGTGGCCACGAAGGTCAGCAGCGGGATGGTCAGCAGCATGGCGGCGAAGCGGGGCAGCACCAGGGCCTCGAACGGGTCGACGCCCATCACCTGCATGGCGTCGATCTCCTGGTTCATCTTCATCGAGCCGATCTCGGCCGCGAAGGCCGAGGCCGAGCGGCCCGCCAGCAGCACGGCGGTGATGACGATGTTGAACTCGCGCATCACCGCGATGCCGATCAGCTCGACGGCGAACACCGAGGCGCCGAACTGCTGCAGCATGTTGACGCCGAGCAGGGCGACCACGGCCCCGATGAAGAAGCTGGTGGTGGCGACGATCGGGATGGCGTCCAGCCCCGCCCGCTCGGCCACCGACACCCAGGCCGCCCAGCGGATGCGGCGCGGATCGACGATCGCCCGGCCGGTCACGAACAGCAGGTGGCCGACGAAGACCATGGTCTCGAACACGTCGAAGGCCATGTCGATGATGCCCCGGCCCAGCCGGTCCATCAGGTCGTAGAAGCCCTGCGGCCGCTTCGGCGGGACCGGCTCGGTCTCGATGGCGCGCTCGACCAGGTCGAGCAGCCGGCGGGTGGTGGGCCGCGCCTGGATGTTGCCCTCGGCGTGCAGGGTCTTGGCGGCGCGGATCACCGCATAGGCGCCGGCGGTGTCGAGCCGTCGGATGCGGCGCAGGTCGATGGTCAGCCGTCGGGCGGTCTCCAGCGCCTCGTCGAGCGACAGGCCCATGGCGCCCATGGACTCGGCCGTCCAGTCGCCCGTCAGCCGCGCGGTGACGCCGTCGTCGTCCTCTTCGATGGTGTACTCGGCGGCGCGGTCCATGCGGGCGGTCTTGAAACTCCAGGTGCGCGGCCGACGAGTCGGGGCGCGTCTCGGCCGGCAACCCTAGCAGAGCGCCGCGCCAGCGCCGAACGGCTTACGGCGAAGGTTCGTTCCTCGATGGCCCGATCGCTCAGGACTTGAGCGCTCCGCGCGGATGGCCGACGCTGGCGGCAAGGGAGAGAACAAGATGCTGCTCGAAGGCTTGAAGGTGGTGGAGATGTCCACCTGGGTGGCCGGCCCCGGCTGTGCGGGCATCATGGCCGACTGGGGCGCGGACGTGATCAAGGTGGAGAGCGCCGCCGGCGACGCGACCCGCACCTTCTATCCGGACACCGAGGAGAGTCCGGGCAATCCGATCTTCACCATGGAGAACCGCGGCAAGCGCGGCGTCGTGCTCGACACCGGCTCGGCCGAGGGCCGCGAGGCGCTGCTGCGCCTGCTCGAGACCGCGGACGTGTTCATCAACAACCTGCGGCCCGGGGCGCTGGAGCGGGCCGGCCTGGACTACGAGAGCGTGAAGGCCAGGGCGCCGCGGCTGATCTACGCCTCGATCACCGGGGTCGGCCTGGTGGGCCCCGAGCGCGACCTGCCGGCCTTCGACATCACCGCCTTCTGGACCAAGAGCGGCGTCGCCCACCAGATGATCCCTTCCGACCAGGAGCCGTTCCCCTGCCGCCCGGGCTTCGGCGACCACACCACGGCGCTGGCGCTGTGTTCGGCCATCCTGGCGGCGCTGCACGAGCGGCATCAGACGGGCAGGGGACGGCTGGTGGAATGCTCGCTGCTGCGCACCGCGGCCTACGCCATCGGCTGGGACTTCTCGATCCAGCTGCGCTACGGCGAGGCGCCCCGCGCCCAGCCGAAGGACGACCGGCCGAGCCCGATTTCGGGCTTCTTCCGCACCGCCGACGACCGCTGGGTCTGCATCGTGCCGCGCGGCCCGGCCTGCTTCCCGGCCATGATGCGCCTGATCGGCCGGCCCGAGGTGCTGGAGGACCCCCGCTATGACCGGCCGATCACCGATCTTGCGGTGGTGCGCGAGGTGCGCGCCTGGGTGGACGATGCATTGTCGCGCCTCAGCTTCGCCGAGGCGGCCGCGGCGCTGACCGCCGCCGACCTGATCTGGGCGCCGATGGCCAGCCTCGCCGAGGTCGCCGCCTCCGAGCAGGCGAAGGCCGCCGGCTGCTTCATCGAGGTGGAGGATGGCTGGGGCGGGGTGTTCCGCTCGCCGGCGACGCCGGCGCGTTTCCCCGAGGGGGCGCCCAGGCCGGGGCGTGCGGCGCCGAAGCTCGGCGAACATACGCAGGAGGTGCTGGCTGAACTCGGCCTTGGCGACTGACCAAGACGAAAGGAGACGCGGGGCGGCGTGCGTGGTTCGAGACGCGCTGCGCGCTCCTCACCATGACTAAGCCTGTGCTGACTTCGTCATCCTGAGGAGCCCGCGACGCGGGCGTCTCGAAGGACGCACGGCCGACCCGCCGCCCGTAACGGTCGTCTTACTTCAGGTGGCCCGACAGGTGCTTGTTCATCTCGAACATGGTCACCTTGTCCTTGCCGCCGAACACCGGCTTCAGCTTGGCGTCAGCCACGATCTCGCGCTTGTTCGACGGGTTCTGCAGCTTGTTGGCTTTGATGTAGTCCCACACCTTCTTGACGACGTCGGCCCGGGTCATCTGGCCGGAGCCCACGACGGCCGCGAGGTCCGAAGAGGGGGTCAGCGGCTTGTTGAAACCGGAATTGGACTTGTCGGCCATAGGGCGCTCCTCAGTTCGAATCGTCGAAGGCTAGCACGTCTGCGCGTGATCGCTGCCTGGAAGGTGACGGGAATGTGTCGATATCCCAAGCAGATGTCGCCGGAAAGGCGGTCTGCGTGAGGTTGTCGCACGGCCGGGCGAGCGGCGCCTAGCCGTGGGCCGCCACGCGCAGGTGGGCCCGTTCGTTGAGCGCCAGCACGTTCCGCTGGCCCGAGCGGGCGCACATGTAGCGGTGCACGCTGGTGTAGCCCGGCTCGAAGAAGAGCCGCGGCGCCATGCCCAGCACGTGCGCGGTCCAGACGTTGATCACCCCGCCGTGGCAGAACACCGCCACCCGCTGGCCCGGGTGGGCGGCGATCACCTCCTCCAGCGCGCCGACCACGGCGGCGCTGAAGAGGTCGATGTCCATGGCGTGCTCGCCCTTGGCGAAGGCGAGCCACGCCTCGTAGTTCTCGCGCTTCAGCACCTCCATGGGGATGTAGGCGCCGGAGTCGCGGTCGAACTCGGCCACGCCCTCGTGCTGCTTGACCTCGCACTGCAGATGGTCGGCGAACGGCTGGGCGGTCTGCACCGCCCGGCGCATGGGGCTCGACCACACCGCGTCCGCCCCCTCGTGCGCCAGCCAGGCGGAGACGCGCCGGGCCTGGTCGATCCCTTCGGGAGACAGGTCCGGATCGGAGCTTTCGTCGTGACGCAGCGGCAGGCCGTGCCGGATCAGGACCAGTTCCAAGGCGTCAAATCCTCCCGGCGGCTTCACTAGCCGCGCGCGGCGGCGGCGTCATCAGGGCCGTAGGGGAAGGGAATGGTGGATGCGACAGGGATTGAACCTGTGACCCCCTCGGTGTGAACGAGGTGCTCTCCCGCTGAGCTACGCATCCGCCGGCGGAACGGCGGCTCTGGCCGCCGTTCGGGAGGGAGCGGCCTATAGCCCCTAGGCTCCGGCGGGGCAAGCGGCCAGAAGCCGCGCGCAGGCCGGGACCAGGGCGTCGAAATGGTCGATCAGCACGTCGGGGGCCAGCAGCGCGGCCGGCGTCGAGGTGTAGCCGAAGCTGACCAGCACCAGCGGCGTGCCGGCCGCCCGCGCGGCGGTGGCG
>DASPLZ010000108.1:0-3041 GCA_035627295.1 Phenylobacterium sp.
TCGGCGGCGACCAAGGTGCGTCCTTCGAGACGCCGTCCTGAAGGACGGCTCCTCAGGATGACTGAATCTGCAAAAGCGCAAACCACCTTGTCATGGTGAGGAGCGTCCTGAGCTTGTCGAAGGACGCGTCTCGAACCACGCAGGGCCGATCAGCGGAAGGGGTGGCGGCGCCGCGAAGAACCGTGGAGGCGGTGTAAATCCCCTCGGACCTGGCAGACCAGGTGGGCGCCGTGTGCCCAAGCCCACGGGCAAGGACAGGGACAGCTCCCGTACGAGTGAATTAAGGTCCCCGGGATTTGTTGCCTCCGACGAGAGCCGCAGCACGACCCGCCGGCTCCGAAGATAGGGCCTTGGAGGTGCAGGCGCCAGTCTCCCTCCCCCTCGTGGGGAGGGTGGGCCGCGAAGCGGCTCGGGTGGGGGTCTTGCTGACTCGCCGCGACAGCCGAGACGCCGGTGTCCCCCAACCATCTCGGCGCTACCGCGCCGATCCACCCTCCCCGCAAGGGGGAGGGAGAGTTACGCCGCCGCGATCTGCTCGATGCGCTCGGCCGCGGCGGTGAGGGCGCTGACGGCCTTGGACTCCGCGCCGGCCTGGGCGTTCTGGGCTCTGGCCAGCTCGTTGCGGGCGGCGTCGAGGCGGGCCTGCACCTCGTGCAGTTCGTCGGCCAAGAGCAGGGCGCCCATCAGCAGGAGCCGCGTCTCGCCGAGCTGGCCCATGTCCTTGGCCACGTCGCTGACGTGGCGGTCGATCACCGCGGAGAGGGCGGTGAGGTGCGCCTCCTGCCCGTCGTCGCAGCCCACCGTGTAGGGCTTGCCGTTCACCTGGATGGTCACCTGGGCCATGGGATCACTCCGCAGGTTCGCTGAGCGCCGACTTCAGCTCGCCGATGGCGCGGCTGAGCGCCTCGGAGGCCTCGCGGCCGGCTTCGGCCAGTTCGCGCTCGCGGGCGCGGGAGGCGTCGAGTTCGGCGGCGAGCTTGGCGCGGTCCTGGTCGGCGGCGCCGTCGGCGCTGGCCCCGGCCTGGGCGATCCTGGCGGCCACGCGCTGTTCCAGGCGGGCTAGCGCCTGGTCGAGCCGCCGGGCGGCCTGGTCGAGGGCGTTTTCCGTGGTGTCCGACGGCATCGGGACGCTCCGAATCGTCTCCGCTACAATCTATAGGCTCACCCGCGCGCCCTCGCAAAACCGCCGGCTTCCTTGACCCCCGCGCCCTCGCGTGCGACCCCGCCCGCGCCCGCCGCCAGCCCCTTTGCGAGTCCTATAGATGCCCGTCGCCCCCCAGCTCATGGCCAACGCCATCCGCGCCCTTTCGATGGACGCGGTGCACAAGGCCAAGTCCGGCCACCAGGGCATGCCGCTGGGCATGGCCGATGTCGCGACGGTGCTGTGGACCAAGTTCCTGAAGTACGACGCCTCGGCTCCCGACTGGGCCGACCGCGACCGCTTCGTGCTCTCGGCCGGCCACGGCTCGATGCTGATCTACTCCCTGCTCCACCTGACCGGCTTCAAGGCGGTGACCATGGAGCAGATCCGCGATTTCCGTCAGTGGGGCTCCAACACCGCCGGGCACCCGGAGTACGGCCACACGCCGGGGGTGGAGACCACCACCGGCCCGCTGGGCCAGGGCCTGGCCACCGCCGTCGGCATGGCCATGGCCGAGCGCCACCTGGCGGCGCGGTTCGGCGACCTCGTCGACCACCGCACCTGGGTGATCGCCGGCGACGGCTGCCTGATGGAGGGCGTCAGCCACGAGGCGATCAGCCTGGCCGGACGCTTGAGGCTCTCCAAGCTGACGGTGCTCTTCGACGACAACAACACCACCATCGACGGGGCGGCGACCATCGCCGAGACTGGCGACCAGATCGCCCGCTTCAAGGCCGCCGGCTGGGCGGTGAAGGCGGTGGACGGCCACGACTTCGGCAAGATCGCCGCCGCCCTGCGCTGGGCCACCCGCCAGGACCGGCCGACGATGATCGCCTGCAAAACGCTGATCTCGAAGGGGGCCGGCCGCAAGGAAGGCGACGTCCACAGCCACGGCTACGCCCTGTTCGACGACGAGATCGCCGACGCCAGGAAGGCCATGCTCTGGGAGCACGAGCCCTTCGTGGTGCCGGACGACATCACCGCCGCCTGGCGCAAGGCCGGGCGCAAGGGCGGCCGCGCCCGTAGAGCCTGGCGCCAGAAGCTCGCCGCCTCGCCGATGAAGGCCGAGTTCGACCGGGCGATGAAGGGCGAGCTGCCCGCCGGGGCCTTCGAGCGGCTGGACGCCCACATCGCCGAGAGCGCGAAGTTGAAGCCCGCCGCCGCCACCCGCCAGCACTCCGGGGCGGCGCTGGAGCACCTGGTCCCGGCGATCCCGGAGATGGTCGGCGGCTCGGCCGACCTCACCGGCTCCAACAACACCATCGTCAAGGGCATGGCGCCCTTCGACGCCCCCGGCTACGCCGGCCGCTACGTGCACTACGGCGTGCGCGAGTTCGGCATGGCCGCGGCGATGAACGGCATGGCGCTGCATGGCGGCGTGATCCCCTATTCGGGCACCTTCTTCGTCTTCTCCGACTATTCGCGGCCGGCGATACGGCTCGGCGCCCTGATGGGCGCGCGGGTGGTCCATGTGATGACCCACGATTCCATCGGCGTCGGCGAGGACGGCCCGACCCACCAGCCGGTGGAGCACCTCGCGGCGGTGCGCGCCATGCCGAACCTCAACGTCTTCCGCCCCGCCGACGCGGTGGAGACCGCCGAGTGCTGGCGCCTGGCGCTGGAGGCCAAGGGGCCGTCGCTGATGGCCCTCTCGCGCCAGAAGGTCCCGGCGGTGCGCGGCGAGGCGGGTGAGAACCGCTCGGCCAGGGGCGCCTATGAGATCGCCGCCGCCAGCGGTGCGGCCAGGGTGAGCCTCTTCGCCTCCGGCACGGAGGTTTCGGTGGCCGTGGCCGCGCGCGAGGCGCTGGAGGCCGAGGGCGTGCCGACGCGGGTGGTCTCGACGCCCTGCTGGGAGCTCTTCGAGGCCCAGCCGAAGGGCTACCAGGACGCGGTGATCGGC
>DASPLZ010000109.1:0-5702 GCA_035627295.1 Phenylobacterium sp.
CCCACCTCGCCGGCATCGCCGTGCGGCCGGGCCAGCGCGTGGCGCTCGGCCAGCGCATCGGGGCCATGGGCTCCACCGGCCGCTCGACAGGTGTTCACTTGCACTACGAAGTGTGGGTGAATGGAAGAGCCCAGAACCCCAGTCGTTTCCTGAAGGCCGGTGAGTATGTTCAACAAGCCTCAAAGTCCTAGCGGCGGCCAGCCGCAACCCGCCAACGGCGCCAGCGGCCTCGACGCTCCCCTTCCCCCGGCCGACCGCGGCCTTCCCAAAGCCGGAGGCCCGAAAGTGGCGGCGCTGATCACCGACAACGTCACCGTCGAAGGCGGCATCTCCGGCGACGGCGAGCTGCATGTGGACGGCACGATCCGCGGCGACGTGCGGGTCTCCCGCGTCACCGTCGGCGAAGGCGGCAAGATCGAGGGGTCGGTGAAGGCCGACATCCTGGAGGCCCGAGGCCGGATCATCGGCTCGATCGAGGCCAAGCAGGTGCGGCTCTACGCCAGCGCCCACGTGGACGGCGACATCACCCACGAGCAGCTGGCGATGGAGAACGGCGCCTTCTTCCAGGGCCGCTCGCTGCGCTTCCAGCGCGAGCCCAAGCCGGCGACCATCACCCCGCCGGCGGGCGTGAAGGCCGCGCCGCCGCCCGAGCCGGCGAAGATCGGGCCGGCCGCCGGGACGGCGTAAAGCCCCCGCTGATACGCATTGTGTGGTTCGGGATGCGGCCCTTTCGTGCCGCTCCTCACCATGACTAGCTCTCTGCTGACTTAGTCATCCTGAGGAGCGCGAAGCGCGTCTCGAAGGACGCACGGCCGTTCCGCCTACAGCGACCTCAGCCACGGCAGCAGTCGGGCGTTGACCTCGTCCGGCTGTTCCTGTTGCGTCCAGTGCCCGCAGCCGGGCAGGACGTCGGCGCTGTGCAGCTTCGGCATCTCGCCCTTCATCAGCGCCACCAGATCGGTCTTGCCGAACATGCTGAGCACCAGGTCGCGCTCGCCGCCGATGAAGAGCGCCGGCTGCTCGATCCTGCGACCCTGGAACTGCGAGAGATAGGCGAAGTCGCGGTCGTGGTTGCGATAGCGGTTGATCGGCCCGCGGAAGCCCGAACGCTCGAACTCGCCGACGTAGTAGTCGAGGTCGGCGTCCGTCAGCCAGGCTGGGAACGGGTCGGGATCGACCAGGCCCTCCAGCAGGCTCTGGCCGTGGGTCTTGTCGGCGGGCCAGGTCCCGTCCGGCGCGTCGCCGCTGATGGCGTAGTAGAACCTGCGAAGCCCGCCGCGCACGTCGGCCTCCAGCTCGGCCTCCGCGGGGCCGACGTTCTGGAACCAGGCCTGGTAGAAGAAGCGGCCGCGGCTGGTGAACACCGCCTCGATCATCTCCGACATGGAGCGCTGCGGCACACCCGTATAGGGCACCGACAGCCCGGCCACGGCCCGCACGCGGTCGGGCCGGATCAGCGCCGTGTTCCAGACGATCGGCGCGCCCCAGTCATGGCCGATCAGCACCGCCGGCGCCTCGGGCGACAGGCGCTCGACCAGCCCTGACACGTCGGCGACCATGTGCTCCATGTCGTAGGCTTCGATCGGGTGGGGTTTCGACGAGCCGCCATAGCCGCGCACGTCGATGGCGCAGGCGGTGAAGCCGGCCTTGGCGATTGGCCCGATCTGGTGGCGCCAGCTGTACCAGCTCTCCGGAAAGCCGTGAACCATCACCACCAGCGGCCCCTCGCCTTCCATGGCGCAGCGCAGGGTGACCTCGCCGAGGTCGATGTCGCGGAACGTGGGCATGAGGGAATCCATCAGCGTCGGCTCAAGCAACAGAGCAGGCGCTGCGGAAGTCAACTGAGCAACCGTCAAGGGCGGTCAGATGAAGTTCGTCAAAGCGCCCCAATTCTCTGCGATGCTCGACCCCCCACTCCAGAGACAACCAGAGGAATCACAAAAGAACCGGCCGCACCAAATATCGCGCCCACAATGATGGAGTCCCCCAACTTGCGTCCAATCCAACTCTTTAGAACAAAGAGATGAGCAATCAGCATTGCAGCTAGCAATACTCCAAGCAAAGCCCATCCCAAATCTCGGAATATCAGAAAAATAACGTAAGCAAGAATCCAACTTAGCAGGTACCCGCTAACAAGGAAAAACATCACGACCATAAACATCGCCCCAGCCGCCAGCTGCGCAGGGTTTCCCTGATACAATGGCCAAAGGTCTGCGGCGTCAAAGTGCAGCATTGCCGCTGCCACTGCGCAGAGCCATACGAATTGCAAGGCCATCGCTAGGCCGCCGGTGGCGACGAGGCGCTTTGTTAGGGGTGTCTTCTGTCCCATCGAGCGGAAACTAGCAGACGTTCGCCGCGCGGTAAGCGGCCCTTCGCCGAGCCGAAAGCTAATGTTTAGCCCGCCTTCACCCGCGCCGCATTGATCGCCACGATCGCCAGGCCGATGGCCAGGAAGGTGTCGAGGAAGGTCGTGTAGACCAGCCAGGCGTCGGTCGAGGCGAAGGTCGCGACGGCGTAGTTGGCGGTGGCCATGATCGCCGCCATGCAGCCCATGGCGACCGACACGCGCGCGGGGCGCAGGTCGTTGTACGGCAGGTAGCGCATCAGGCCCTGGCCCAGCCAGCGGCCGCCGATGGCGGCGTCCGCCAGGAAGAGCGTCGCCGAGATCCCGCCGACCAGGCTGGTGCGCATCTTCACCATCCAGTCGTCCTGGAAGGCCCAGGCCAGGCCCGCCGAGATCAGCAGCATGACCACGCCGAAGAGCGCCAGGCCGCCGATGATGTTCACCTTCACGAAGCGCTGGGCGACGATCAGGGCCAGGCCCGCGAAGGCGCCGAAGATGGCGGCGGTGGTCAGGTTGGTGAGCTTGGCGACCACGAAGAAGGCCAGGCCCAGGGCGATGTCGACGCCGATGGCCCAGCGGTTCTTCTTGAACTGGCCCATGTCCACGCCGGGGTCGACGGTCATCTTCTTCAGCCTGGCGGGAAAGGCGATGGTCCGGCCGGGATGGCTCTCGTGCACCAGCCGGCCATCGAGGCGCACGGCCGCCCCGACGTTCCACCAGCTGATGTAGCCGGCTTCCGCCTCGATCCGGCGGCCGTCCGGCAGGGTCGCGGCGAGGTGATGGTTGCGCGTCGCCTCTTCGCCGGTGGTCGGGGTCCGGTCGGTCGCCAGCGTCTCGCCGCCGACGATGAGGCGGCTCTCGACGGCGGTGAGGCCGTACTTGATGGCGACTTCACCCTTTACGCCTTCGACGTCGAACCGGCGGTGATAGGTCCAGGAGGTGAGGTCCACGGAGCTTAGGCCTCGGTCCCTTCCCGCGTCGCCCCGACCCGCTGCGCCAAGGAGGCGCCCATGAACCGGTCGAGGTCGCCGTCGAGCACCCCTTGGGTGTCGGAGGTCTCCACCTCGGTGCGAAGGTCCTTCACCATCTGGTACGGCTGCAGGACGTAGCTCCTGATCTGGTGGCCCCAGCCGATGTCGGTTTTCTGGTCCTCCAGCGCCGCGCGCTCGGCCTCGCGCTTCTGCAGCTCCAGCTCATAGAGGCGCGCGCGCAGCATCTTCCAGGCTTCCTCGCGGTTCTGGTGCTGCGAACGGCCAGCCTGGCAGGCCACCGCCACCCCCGTCGGAATGTGCGTCAGGCGCACCGCGCTATCGGTCTTGTTGATGTGCTGCCCGCCGGCCCCGGAGGCGCGGTAGGTGTCGGTGCGTACGTCGGCCGGGTTGATATCGATCTCGATGGTGTCGTCGACCACCGGATAGACCCACACCGAAGCGAAGCTGGTGTGCCGCTTGGCGTTGGAATCGAAGGGCGAGATGCGGACCAGCCGGTGGACGCCGGCCTCGGTCTTCAGCCAGCCGTAGGCGTTCTCGCCCTTCACCTGCAGGGTGACGGACTTGATTCCCGCCTGCTCGCCGGCGGTCTCTTCAATGAAGTCGACGCTCATGCCGTGCTGGGTGGCCCAGCGGGTGTACATGCGCAGCAGCATCCCCGCCCAATCGTTGGACTCGGTGCCGCCGGCGCCGGAGTTGATCTCCACATAGGCGTCGTTGCCGTCCGCCTCGCCGGAGAGCAGCGCCTCCAGTTCGGCGCGGGCGGCCCTGGCCTTAAGCTCGGCCAGCTGCGAGGCGGCCTCGTTGACGGCCGCCTCGTCGCCCTCCTCCTCGCCGAGCTCGGCGTATTCCAGGGCGTCCTTCACCCCGCGTTCGAGCGCCTGCACGGCCTCGACCTGGGCGGCCAGGCGGGTGCGCTCGCGCATGATGGCCTGGGCGGCCGAGGCGTCGTCCCAGAGGGTCGGGTCCTCGACCCGGGCGTTCAGCTCGTCGAGCTTGCGGAGGGCCGGTTCCCAGTCAAAGACGCCTCCTGAGCAGGTCGATCGACTGCTCGATGTCGGCCGCTGTGGCCGCGACATCCGCTCTCATGGATGGCTCCAAGGGTTGGTCAGGGCGGGCGAGATAGCCATTCGGCCCGGTCAATACAATCCGGTCATGTCGTCGGACTTGGGCGGCGGCTGCACCGCCTGGCCGCTGCTCTGCGCGCCGGAGAGCTTACCCTCGGGCCAGACCTTGTTGTAGGGCTGCGGGCCGGACGGCAGGCGGGCCGGGCCGGACGGGCCCACCGCGCGGGCCTGAGGCTCGGAGCCGGGCTTGAAGGCCTCGCGGATGCCGTTCACCGTCGCGAACTTGGCGTTATGCGGCGGCTTCAGCTCCTTCTTCGGGAGAGGCTTCAGCGCCTCCTTCATGAAGTCGATGAAGATCGGCAGGGCCGCCTGAGTGCCGGTCTCGCCGTGGCCCAGGGAGCGGTTGTCGTCGAAGCCGATGTAGGTGCCGACCACCATCTGCGGCGAGAAGCCCACGAACCAGGCGCTGCGGTACTCGTTGGTGGTGCCGGTCTTGCCGCCGACGCGGCGGTCCAGCACCCGGGCGGCGGTGGCGGTGCCGCGGTCGACCACGCCTTCCAGCATGGAGGCGATCTGGTAGGCGGTGATCGGGTCGATCACCTGCGTCCCGGCCTGCGGCAGATGCGGGCTTTCGTCGCCATTGAAGCCGGCCTTGCACGGACGGCAGTCGCGCTTGTCGGCGCGGAAGATGGTTTTGCCCTCGCGGTCCTGCACCAGTTCGATCAGGTGCGGCTCGACGGTCTTGCCGCCGTTGATGAACGTCGCATAGGCGGCGGTGAGCTTGAACGGCGTCGTTTCGCCGGCGCCCAGCGCCATGGCCAGCACCGGGTCCATGTGCTTGGTCACGCCCATCGCCTCGGCCAGGGCCGCGACCTTCTTCATGCCGACGCCGTTGGCGAGCCGCACGGTCATGGCGTTGCGCGACAGCTCCAGCCCGCGCCGCAAGGTGAGCGCCCCGTAGTAGCGGCGGTTGTAGTTCTCCGGCGTCCATACCGAGCCGCCGGCGCCGCGGAAGGTGATCATGGCGTCCAGCACCGTCGAGGACGGGGTGTAGCCGTTCTCCAAGGCCGCGGCGTAGACGATCGGCTTGATCGCCGAGCCCGGCTGGCGCTGGGCCTGAGTGGCGCGGTTGAAGCTGGAGAGCGAATAGGAATAGCCGCCGACCATCGCCAGCACGCGGCCCGAATAGGGGTCCATGGCCACCAGGGCGCCGTTCACCGCGGGCACCTGGCGCAGGTGATAGCCGCCGCCCTCGGCCGGCTCGACAAAGACCAGGTCGCCGACCTCCAGGCCCCTGCCCGC
>DASPLZ010000110.1:0-4201 GCA_035627295.1 Phenylobacterium sp.
ACGCTTCCACACCGGCGACAGCTTCATCATCGACGGGGGGTATGCGATCTTCTGATGATGGAGGATCCCGCAGCCAAGCTGCTCGAAGAACTGGGGCTGACCCCAAAGAGGCGGGGGCCTACGACCGACTATTGGCGCTCAGTCGAAGAAATACGCCCAGGGCTTCGTTGGTGGGCGTTTGAGGATGTGTTTGAGTTTGGCGTCATGTCCTTCGCCGGCTCGGAGCGCTGGCGCGGCCCGCTGGAACGGAACATCGGCATGCGCGACAAGGCCGGTGTCACTTTCGCATTTCGGTTTCCCGTCCACGGATTGAACGACCCTGTCGAGAGCGCGACGGCCGCGATGGCGTTGATAGAAGCGACACTGGACGCTGCCGACACTCCTTATGAGTACGCCACCGACCTCGACACGCTTCGCAAACACTGGTTCGCCTTCACCGGCAAAGTGCAACACGGCGCGACCATCCTCGTAATCAGCGGGGGCGTCCCTGCCTGCGTGATGAAGCCTCCGGAGATTCTCCAATGACCCTGCACACCCCGCTCTGCGATCTTCTCGGCGTCGAGCACCCGATCATGTTGGCCGGCATGGGCGGGGTGTCCTACGCCGAGCTGGTGGCGGCCGTCTCCAACGCCGGCGGCTACGGCGTGCTCGGCATGGCCGGGCGCGGGCCGGATTTCATCCGCGAGCAGATGCGCGAGGTGAGGAAGCTCACCGACAAGCCGTTCGGCGTCGACCTCCTGGCGGCCTCGCCGGAATCGCTCACCGCCTCGGTGGACGTGATTATCTCGGAAGGCGCCTCGAGCTTCGTCGCCGGGCTCGGCGTGCCGATGCCGATCATGGAGAAGCTGAAGAAGGCCGGCCTGAAGGTGATGGTGGTCTGCGGGGCGGTGAAGCATGCGGTGAAGGCCGAGCAGGCAGGCTGCGACGCCGTCATCTGCCAGGGCGGCGAGGGCGGCGGCCATACGGGCCTGGTCGGCACCATGCCGCTGGTCGCCCAGGCGGTGGAGGCGGTGAAGGTGCCGGTCGTCGCCGCCGGCGGGCTCTACGACGGGCGCGGCCTGGCGGCGGCGCTCAGCCTCGGCGCGGTCGGCGTCTGGATGGGCACGCGCTTCATCGCCAGCACGGAGGCCCACGCCGGCGGCCTCTATCGCGAGACCATCCTCCATGCGACCGACGAGGACACCATCCGCACCCGCTCCTACTCCGGCAAGCCGATGCGGGTGCGCAAGAACCCCTATGTCGAGGACTGGGAAAGCCGCCCGCAGGACATCCAGCCCTTCCCGATGCAGGCGATGATCTCCAGCCAGGCGGGGGTGATGGGCGGCATCGGCGGGCAGATCGAGGGGCTCGACCCCGATCGCTCCTGCTTCGCCATGGGCCAGTCGGCGGGCGGCATCCACGAGGTGAAGCCGGCCGGCGAGATCGTCCGCCAGCTGATCGCCGAGGCCGAGGCCGCGCTCGACCGGGCGAACGCCCTGCGGGTGAAGGCGCCCGCCGCCGCTGCGGCGTTCTGAATTTGTAGTGTCGCCAAGCGGGGCCATATAGTCTCCCAGAGAGCATTGGTCTCGGGAGGGTTTCATGGGGTTTGTCGCGCTGGCGTTCCTGGTGCTGGCGGCTGTCATCCTGTTCAGCGCGATCAAGATCGTGCCGCAGGGCCGCGAGTTCACCGTCGAGCGGTTCGGCCGCTACACCCGCACCCTCAAGCCCGGCATCGCCATCCTGACGCCGTTCGTCGAGGGCGTGGGCCGGCGGGTGAACATGATGGAGCAGGTGCTCGACGTGCCGCGCCAGGAGGTGATCACCAAGGACAACGCCGCCGTGCAGGTGGACGGGATCGTCTTCATCCAGGTGATGGACGCCGCCGCGGCCGCTTACCGGGTGGACAACCTGAACTACGCCATCGGCCAGCTCTGCATGACCAACCTGCGCACGGTGGTCGGCTCGATGGACCTCGACGACGTGCTCTCGCAGCGCGACCAGATCAACACGCGCCTCCTCAACGTGATCGACGCGGCCACCTCGCCCTGGGGCGTGAAGGTGGCGCGCATCGAGATCAAGGACCTGCAGCCGCCGCCGGACATCACCAACGCCATGGCCCGCCAGATGAAGGCCGAACGTGAGCGCCGCGCGGTGATCACCGAGGCCGAGGGCGAGCGCCAGGCGCAGATCGCCCGGGCCGAAGGCTCCAAGCAGGCGGCCATCCTGGAGGCCGAGGGCCGCCGCGAGGCCGCCTTCCGCGACGCCGAGGCCCGCGAGCGGGAAGCCGAGGCCGAGGCCAAGGCCACCGCCTTCGTCTCCGAAGCCATCGCCCGCGGGGATGTGAACGCGATCAACTACTTCGTCGCCCAGAAGTACGTCGAAGCCTTCGCCAAGCTGGCCGAGAGCCCGCAGCAGAAGACGGTCATCGTGCCCGCCGAGATGGGCTCGCTGGTCGGCTCCATCGCCGGCATCGCCGAGCTGGTGCAGACCGCGCAGGACCGTTCCGGCGCCCCGCGTCAGCCCCCGCCGCCCCGCCGCGGCGCGGTTCCCCAGACCGGCGTCTAGAGCCATGGCCGATATCGCGGACCTTCTCGTCACCCATCCCTTCTGGCTCTGGCTGATCGTCGCGGCGATCATCCTGGCGGTGGAGGTGGCCACCGGCTCGGGCTGGCTGCTCTGGCCGGCGGGCGCGGCGGCGGTGGTGGGCTTCACCACCCTCGCCCTGCCCCTCAGCCTGCCGCTGGAACTGCTGGTCTTCGCGATGCTGACCATCGTCACCACGCTCCTGGCGCGGCGCTACCTGCCCAGGTCGCTGGCCAACGACGGCTCGCCCGACATCAACGACAACGTCGCGCGCCTGGTCGGCCATCGCGGCCGGGTGGCCGAGGCCTTCACCGGCGGCCACGGGCGGGTGGACATCGACGGCAAGGAATGGGCGGCCGAGCTCGACGCCGGCGGCGACCTGGCCTCAGGCGCTGCAGTCGAGGTCGTGGGCGTCGCGGGCGCGCGGATCACGGTCCGGGCCATCGTCTGAGCGCATGTCGTCCAGGAAGGCCCGCAGGGCTTTCAGGAACGGCAGGGCGTCACGGAACTCGGCTTCGGTGAAACCGTCGCGCAGGGCGTCGGTGTTCGGTTTGATGCGCTTCAGCACATCGGCCTTCAGGTCGAGCCCCTTGCGGGTCAGCTTGACGCGCTTCTTGCGCCCGTCGGCCACATCCGCCAGCACGACGAGATAGCCGGCCGCCTCCATGCGCTGCAGGGTGTTGGTGATCGCGCCCTTGGTGAGCTGCAGCGCCCGGGCGATCTCCGCCGGCGTCTGGCCATCGCCCACCCGCGACAGGTGCGAGAGGAATTCGAACTGGGCGTAGTTGACCCCGTCCGGCAGCCTCTTGGCCACATTGGCGCGGGTCAGCTGGGCGATGATGCCGATCTCGGTGAACACCTGGATGTCCGGCCTGTCCTGCGGCTCCGGCATCTCACAACTCCATTCAGCCTTGAACGAACAATATCGTTCAATCTTGAACGGTCAAGCCGCGAGTTCGGCTATGCCCCGCCGCGCCAGCGCATCGGCGCGATCGTTGAGGGTGTGGCCGGAGTGCCCCTTGACCCATTTCCACGTCACATCGTGACGAAGCCTGGCCGTATCAAGGCGCCGCCACAAATCTTCGTTCTTCACCGGGGCCTTGGCGGCGGTCTTCCAGCCCCGCGCCTTCCAGCCGGGCAGCCATTCGTTGATCCCCTGCTGCACGTACTTGGAGTCCGTATGCAGTTCGACCCGGCACGGCCGCTTCAGCGCCTCCAGCGCCTGGATGGCGGCCATCAGCTCCATGCGGTTGTTGGTGGTCGCCGGCTCGCCGCCCCAGAGGTCGCGCTCGTGCTGGCCGGAAATCAGGATCGCGCCCCAGCCGCCGGGCCCCGGGTTCCCGCTGCAGGCGCCGTCAGTGTAGATCACCACCTCCGGCGTCACGCCGCCGCCCCGAACAGCACCAGGTCCGGGCTCGCCCGGTGCACCGCCAGCTTGCGCTCGTACTCCATGGGGTCCTTCGGCTTGACCAGCGCCCCCGCCGGCGTCGCGCCCCAGTCGGCCAGCCTGGTCAGGAAGAACCGCATCGCCGCCCCGTGCGCCAGCACGGGCAGCGCCGCGCGCTCGGCCTCGGAGAGCGGCCGACGGCGCTCGTAGCCGGCCACCAGGGCTCGCGCCGCCGTGACGTTGAAGCTGCCG
>DASPLZ010000111.1:0-2271 GCA_035627295.1 Phenylobacterium sp.
GAGGACGGGAGCGTTTCGGGGAGGTTCGAAAGAGTAGCTTGAGCATGACCGCCCCTCGCCGCCCCCGTCGCCTCGCCGCCCTGGCCGCCGCCGTGGCCATTACCGCGCTCGCCGCCGCCCAGTCGGCGGCCGCGCAAGGCATGTCGCTGATCCGCGACACCGAGATCGAGGAGATCCTGCGCAAGCAGTCCGATCCGATCTTCAAGGCCGCGGGGCTCAATCCGGCGGACGTGCGGCTGCTGCTGATCGGCGACAAGGAGCTCAACGCCTTCGCCGGCCAGGGCCAGATCATGGGCCTGAACACCGGCCTGATCCTGGAGACCGACACCCCGAACGAGCTCAACGGGGTCATCGCCCACGAAGCCGGCCACCTTTCCGGCGGCCACCCCTTCCGCTCCGGCGAAATGGGCTCGGCGGGGATGAAGCCGTTCCTCCTGACCATGGGCCTGGGCGTCATCGCCGCCCTCGCCGGCGCCCCGGACGCCGCGGCGGGACTGGTCGGCAGCGCGGGCTATTTTGGCACCCTGGGCGCGCTGGGCTACAGCCGCGAGCAGGAAGGCCGCGCCGACCAGGCGGGCCTGGGCTTCATGGAGGCCACCGGCCAGTCCGGCCGCGGCATGGTCGAGTTCTTCGACAACTTCCGCTACCAAGAGGTCTTCGACCGCTCCCGGCAGTTCGCCTACTTCCGCAGCCACCCGCTGTCGTCGGCCCGGATCGAATCCCTGCGCTCCAAGGCCGAAAGCCTGCCGCACTACAATGTAAAGGATCCGCCCGAGGCCCTGGCCGAGCACGCGATCATGAAGGCCAAGCTGGAAGGGTTCATCAACCCGCAGAAGGCGCTGGTCACCTATGAGGAGAAGGATACGTCCTATCCGGCCCGCTACGCCCGGGCGATCGCCTACTACCAGACCAAGGAGCCGGACCGGGCGCTGAAGGCGATCGACGCCCTGCTCGCCGAGCAGCCGAACAATCCCTACCTCTGGGAGCTGAAGGGCCAGGTGCTGTTCGAGTTCGGCCGGGTGCCGGAGGCCGAGGCGCCGCAGCGCAAGTCGGTGGAGCTGAAGCCGGCCGCGCCGCTCCTGCGCGTCAACCTCGGCCGCACCCTGGTGGCGCTGGACGACGAGAAGAAGGTCGCCGAAGGGATCGCCGAGCTGCGCAAGTCGATCCTGCAGGACAAGGAGAACGCCGAGGCCTGGCGCCTCCTGGCCGTGGCCTACGACAAGACCGGCGAGGACGGCCTGGCCCGCCTCGCGACCGCCGAATACAACTTCGAGATCGGGGATGCGACCCAGGCGCGGGTGTTCGCCATGCGCGCCCGCGAGAAGCTGGACAAGACCACGCCGGAATGGCGGCGCGCCACCGACATCGTCATGACGTCCGAGCCCAGCAAGGACGACCTCAAGGAGCTGGCCAAGGAGGGCGCCATCCAGACCTCCGTGCGCCGCTAGGGAATCCGATCGATGATGCGACTCCTGATCGCCGGCGCCGCGGCGCTGGCCCTTACCGGCTGCGCCCGGGCCGAGAGCGACGAGGCCTTCGGCGAGCGCGTGCGGGCCTATCTGCTTGAGCACCCGGAGGTGATCCAGGAGGCGGTCGAGCGCCTGCAGGCCAAGCAGCAGGCCGGCGCGGAGGCGAGCGCCAGGGCGGCCATCCAGAAGCACCGCCAGGCGCTGGAGCGCGACCCGCGCGACTTCGTGGCCAACCCGGACGGGCGGGTCACGGTGGTGGAGTTCTTCGACTACAACTGCGGCTACTGCAAGGTGATCGCCCCGGAGGTGCTGAAGCTCATCGAGGAGCACCCGGACGTGCGGTTCGTGTTCAAGGAGTTCCCGATCTTCGGCGGCGATTCCAACACCGCCGCCGCGGTGGCGCTAAGCGGGCCGGTGAAGCCGCGGACCCTGGAGTTCTACAAGGCGGCGATGACCACCAAGCCGCTGAACGACGCGGCCATCGACCGGGTGCTGCGGAGCATGGCGATCGACCCGGCGACGGCGCGGCGCTCGGGCGACTCCGCCGCCGTGCAGCAGCACATCCGCGACGTCAAGGCCCTGGCCGGCGAGATCGGGCTGGAGGGCACGCCGGCGTTCATCGTCGGCGACACCCTGATCCCCGGCGCGGACCTTGAGGCGCTGAAGGCGGCGATCAACGTGGCCAAGGGCGGACAGCCGGGCGTCGCGCCAGCAACGCCGCAGACCGCCGACGGCAACGCCACAGCGCTGGACGCCAGCTAAGCCGCGACCAGCCCCTCCTCCGCGTCGAACCGCGCCAGCA
>DASPLZ010000112.1:0-3353 GCA_035627295.1 Phenylobacterium sp.
TCGCCTGGGCCGTGCGCCGCACGCCGGCCGCGCTGGCCGCTTTCGCCGGCATCGGCCTGATGGCCGGCGGGGCCTCGCTGGGCGGCGTGCTGACCCTCATCACCATCGGCCTGATCAACGCCCTCGTCTGGTACGGCCGCCTCCACTACCGGCTCCTGAAGCCGGCCCTCGAACCGCAAGCTTAAAGGGCGCCAATCATGGTTCGCTTGCTGATCATCGTCTCGGTCGCCAGCTTCGTGCTCTGCGTGGCCTGCTTCGCCATCGTCAGCGCCCTCGGCGGCGCCGACATCGCCCGCCACGGCTGGCATTGGGACTGGTCCGACGACGACTGGGACCACGACCGCGACCACCGCCGCTGGAGCCGCGCCGACTGGGACGGCCCGTCCACCACCCGCGACATCGCCTTCACCGGCGCCCGTGAGGTGGAGATCAACGTCCCCGCCGACGTCACCTACACCCAGGCGCCGCAGGGCAGCCTCAGGATCACCGGCCCGAAGGAGATCGTCGACCGGATCGAGGTCAACGGCGGCGAGATCAGCCTGCCCGGCTATCACGGCTGGGGCCGCCATCGCGGCGGGCGGCTGCAGATCGTCATGACCGGGCCGGACACCCGCTCGTTCGCGGTGCGCGGCTCGCAGACCCTGACCATCCTCAACTACCAGCAGGATGAGCTGAGCCTCGACATGGCCGGCTCCGGCAAGATCACCGCCTCGGGCTCGGCCGACCGCTCCGACATCGACATCGCCGGGTCCGGCGAGGTGGACCTGCGGGGCCTGGCGCTCAACCATGTGGACATCGACATCGCGGGCTCCGGCGACGTGACCGTGGGCCCGAAGGAATCGGCCAACATCGACATCGCCGGCTCCGGGGACGTCACCCTGACCACCCAGCCGCCGCAGCTGAGCACCGACATCGCCGGCTCCGGCGATATCCACACCGCGGTGGGGCAGGCCGCCTCGCCGTCGCCCTCGCCGTCTCCTTCGCCTTCCCCCAGCCCGCCGGCGCAGTCCTCCCCCGCTCCGGTCCCGCCCGCGAAGCCGGCCGTCCCGCCGGCGCCCGCCCCGGCGGCCAAAGACTGAGGGACCCCGGCTGGACGCGGCCGGCCATCCTCGCCCGGAGGCTTCGCGTTCAGACGGAGGGGCCGTCGCCGAAAGGCGGCGGCCCCGATTTTTTTCGGGGCTGACAGGCTCTGCGTCCTTCGAGACGCCCGCTTCGCGGGCCCTCAGGATGACGAAGTCAGCACAACTCTAGTCATGGTGAGGAGCGCCCCCGGGTCCGGCCGAAGGCCGGCCCGAGGACGTCTCGAACCACGCAAGGCCCCTCCGCTGCGAATCCAACACACAGGGCTGACGCGCCCGGCGTCAGCGCCTATCTCTAGGCGCATGAACGCCCATGTCCCCGCCCCCTCGATTCTGGACGCCGCCGGCGTCGACCTCGACCGCGCCCGCGGGCTGCTGCAGGAGGCCCTGGCCGGCGCCGACGACGGCGAGCTGTTCGTCGAGAGCTCGGAGAGCGAGTCCTTCCTCTATGACGACGGCCGGCTGAAATCGGCGGCCTACGACTCCACCGAGGGCTTCGGCCTGCGGGTGGTGGCCGGCGAGACGGCCGGCTACGCCCACGCCGCCGAGATCAGCGAGGCCGCCATCGGCCGGGCGGCGGATTCGGCCAAGCTCGCCAAGCGCGGCTATTCCGGCGTCGCCGCCGAGCCGCCGCGCCCCACCAACGCCAAGCTCTACGGCGAGGACAACCCCCTCGCCTCCCCCGGCTTCTCCGACAAGGTGACCTTGCTGCAGGAGATCGACGCCTTCGCCCGCGCCCGCGATCCGCGGGTGGTGCAGGTGATGGCCTCCCTGGCCGGCGAGCGGCGCACCATCGAGATCGTCCGCGCCGACGGCCGGCTGATCCGCGACGTGCGCCCGCTGTGCCGCATCAACGTGCAGATCACCGTCGACAAGGACGGTCGCCGCGAGACCGGCTTCGCCGGCGCCGGCGGCCGGGCCGGCTTCGAGGCCTGGATCACGCCGGAGAAGTGGCAGGAACAGGTCGACGAGGCCCTGCGCCAGGCCCTGGTCAACCTCGAGGCCGTGCCCTGCCCGGCCGGCGAAATGGACGTGGTGCTGGGCCCCGGGTGGAACGGCGTGCTGCTGCACGAGGCGGTCGGCCACGGCCTGGAGGGCGACTTCAACCGCAAGGGCACTTCCGCCTTCTCCGGCCGCATCGGCGAGCGGGTGGCCGCGCCGGGCGTCACCGTCTTCGACGACGGCTCGATCCTCGGCCGCCGCGGCTCGCTCACCGTCGACGACGAGGGCACGCCCACCGAGCGCACCATCCTGATCGAGGACGGCGTGCTCGTGGGCTACATGCACGACCGGATGAGCGCGCGGCTGATGGACATGGCGCCCACCGGCAATGCGCGGCGCCAGTCCTACGCCCACATGCCCATGCCGCGGATGACCAACACCGGCATGCTGGCCGGCGATTCCAGCCGCGAGGAGATGATCGCCTCCACCAAGCGCGGGCTCTACTGCGCCAGCTTCGGCGGCGGCCAGGTGGACATCACCAACGGCAAGTTCGTCTTCCAGTGCACCGAGGCCTATCTGATCGAGGACGGCAAGGTGACGACCCCGGTGAAGGGCGCCACCCTGATCGGCGACGGCCCCTCGGCGCTGACCCGCGTCACCATGCTGGGCGACGACTTCGCCTTCGACCCCGGCGTCGGCGTCTGCGGCAAGTCGGGCCAGAGCGTGCCGGTCGGCGTCGGCCAGCCGTCGCTGAAGATCACCGGCCTGACCGTCGGCGGCACGGCGGTCTGACACCTTCAAATCCTCCCCCGCAAGCGGGGGAGGGGGACCGCGAAGCGGTGGAGGGGGCGCGACTCGGAAGGAGCTCCGGGAGGTTTTCGCCGCCGCGTCCTTGCTGACTCTCAGTGCAGAACCTCGCCCCCTCCACCGCTTCGCGGTCCCCCTCCCCCATTCCGCTTCGCTCCATGGGGGAGGATTCGAAGCGTCACCCTTTCGGAAGTTTAACCCACCTTTCCGGCATTTAACTGGAGCCGGCGACCACTCGCGGCCACCTAGGCTGTAAGAGGGAACCGAAACCAATGTTACATGCCGTCGTCCTCGCCGCCGCCGCGGCCCAGCCTGCAGTGGCGGTCGCGCCTGCGCAGACCGAAGGGGTGATCAGCTACCCGGCGGAGTTCTTCGCCGCCGCCCGGCCGGTGGTGGTGTTCGACATGCTGCCGCGCCTGCCGGGCTTTTCCTTCGACGGCGGGGACACCGACGTGCGCGGGTTCGCCGGCGCGGCCGGCAATGTGCTGATCAACGGCCAGCGGCCGGCCTCCAAGGGCGACACCC
>DASPLZ010000113.1:0-8763 GCA_035627295.1 Phenylobacterium sp.
CGCCCTGGTCGGCGATCCGCGCGCCCGCAGGCTGATCGAGGCGGCCTACGCTGCGACCGCCTGAACCTTCCGCGAGGCGCGCCAGGCGCCGTAGGCGAAGGTCGCCGCGCCCGCCCAGATGAAGCCGAACGACCAGGCCCGGAGCAGGGTGAACGGCTCGCCCTGCGCTAGACCGATCATGAAGCTGATGGTCGGGGCGATGAACTGCAGGAAGCCCATCGCCGACAGCGGCATCCGCCGGGCCGCCCAGGCGAAGAGAGCCAGCGGCAGGGCGGTGATGGGCCCCGAGGCGATCAGCCAGGCCACGGCGATGGGGCCGTCGTCGAAGCGACCGCCGCCCTGGCTTTGCAGCCAGACGATGAAGGCGAGGCCCGGCAGGCCGAGGATCAGGCATTCCACGAAGAGCCCAGTCTGGGCGTCGGCGGCCACCTGTTTGCGCACCACGCCGTACATGCCGAAGCTGAAAGCGAGGATCAGCGACACGTAAGGCAGATGCCCCAGCGCCACGCCCTGGATCACCACGCCGATGGCGGCCAGCGCGATGGCGACAAGGCCGATGCGGTCCAGCCGCTCGCGGAAGAGAAGCGCGCCCGCCGCCATGTTGAACAGCGGGTTGATGTAGTAGCCGAGGCTGGTCTCCAGCAGCCGGCCGGAGTTCACCGCGAAGATGAACACCACCCAGTTGACGCCGACCAGCAGGGCCGAGAGCGCCAGCCAGCTGAGGGTGCGCGGGCTCGCCAGCACGGCGCGCAACTGGCCGCCCTGCCGCGCGGCCAGCACCAGCAGCAAGGCGAACGGGATCGCCCACATGGTGCGGTGGGCGAGGATCTCCCAGGGGCCGGCGCCGAGGCGGCCGATGGCCTGGAAGACCAGGGGCACGAAGCCCCAGATGAGGTAGCAGGAGAGACCCGCCGCCAGCGCCTGGCGGGCTTCCCCACCGGGCGCGGACGCGGGGGGCATGGCTTTAGGCGATCGCCGTCTGACGGATCAGGCCGCGCTCGGCGAGCAGCTCGGCGATCTGTACGGCGTTGAGGGCGGCGCCTTTGCGCAGGTTATCGGCGACCACCCACATGTTCAGGCCGTGCTCGACCGTCGGGTCGGTGCGGATGCGGCTGACGAACACCGGGAACTCGCCCTGGGCTTCCTTCGGCGTGATGTAGCCGGTGGAATCCCGCTTATCGATGACGTTCACGCCCGGCGACTCCCGCAGGATGTCGCGCGCGTCGTCCTCGTCCAGCGGCTCGTGGAACTCGATGTTCACCGCCTCGGAGTGGCCGACCATCACCGGCACGCGCACGCAGGTGACCGTCAGCTTGATCGCAGGATCGATCATCTTGTGGGTCTCGTTCCACATCTTGGCCTCTTCGTCGGTGTAGCCGTCCTCGTTGAACGACCCGATGAAGGGGATGACGTTGAAGGCGATCTGCTTGGGGAATTTCCTGGGTTCGGACGGGCCGAGCACGAAGACGCCCTTGGTCTGGTCCCAGAGCTCGTCCATGCCTTCCTTGCCCGCGCCGGAGACCGACTGGTAGGTCGAGACCACCACCCGCTTGATCCGCGCCCGGTCGTGCAGCGGCTTCAGGGCCACCACCAGCTGGGCGGTGGAGCAGTTGGGGTTGGCGATGATGTTCTTGCGGCTCGCCCACATCACGTCGTCCGGGTTCACCTCCGGCACGATCAGCGGCACGTCGGGGTCCATGCGCCAGGCCGAGGAGTTGTCGATCACGATCGGGCCGGCCGCGCCGATCTTCGGCGCCCACTCCTTGGAGAACGCGCCGCTCACCGACATCAGCACGAGGTCGACCTTGGAGAAGTCGAACTGCTCGACGTCCTCGCACTTGAGGATCTGATTGCCGAACGAGACCTCCACGCCGATGGATTTGCGGCTGGCGATCGCGTGAATCCGGTCCACGGGGAATTCGACTTCCTCGAGGATGTTCAGCATTTCGCGGCCCACATTGCCCGTGGCGCCGACGATGGCCACCCGGTAACCCATCGAGGTCTCTCCGTGTTGCGTCTGAGGGAGGCGTCCCCTACGCCCGCCTAGATGGGGGCGCAAGGCAGGTTTCCTATTGGGAGTAACGAAGATGACTGATGTCGGCATGCCGTTCTCCAGGCTGATGGGCGTGGAGATCGTCGAGCGCTCGAAGGACTGCGTGGTCGGCCGCATGCTGGTGCGCGACGACCTCTGCACCGCCGGGAGCATCCTGCACGGCGGCGCCTACATGGCCTTCGCCGACGCCCTGGGCGCCATCGGCGGGGTGCTGAACCTGCCGGAGGGCGCGGCGCGGACGACGACGCTGGAGAGCAAGACCAACTTCCTCGGCGCGGCGCGGGAGGGCTCCACCGTGATCGGCGAGGCGACGCCCCTGCATATCGGCCGCCGCTCCAGCGTCTGGCAGACGCGGATCACCAACGAGGACGGCAGGCTGCTGGCGCTGGTCACCCAGACGCAGATGACGATCTTCCCGGACTGAGCCCCCGAGTTGCGGCCCGGCCCGGCGCGTGCATCAATCGGGCGCGAGGGTGGGATGTCCGAAGCGAAACCTCTGCGGGCCGGGACGAGGCCGCTGGTCTATCTCGCGGTGGCGGTGCTGGCCGTGCCGATTGTGCTGATCGGCTTCGCCAAGACCTTCTTCCATCCGCTGGCGACCGGCGCGTTCCGGGGCGACGCGGTGGTCTATGCCCATGCGGCGCTGATGTTCGCCTGGATCGGGTTCGTGCTGAACCAGACACGGCTGGTGCATTCCAGGGCGACGGCGGCGCACCGGCGCGCCGGCTGGCTGGGCCTGGCCCTGGTCGCGGGCGTGGTGATCTCGACCCTCCTGATCGGGGCGCAGGCGGCGCGCCGCGTCGCCCTGGGCGCGGGGCCCGAGGCCGCCGCGGTGGAACTCTTCATCGTCATGATCGAGATGGCGGTGTTCGGCGCGCTGATCGCAGCCGCCGTCGTGCTGCGCCGGCGGCCCGAGGCGCACCGGCGGCTGATGCTGCTGGCGCTGATCGCTTCGCTCGGCCCGGCCTGGTTCCGCTTCAGGCACTATTTCCCGCCGGTGGAGAACCCGGCCTTCGTCTATTCGCTGCTGCTGGCCGACTCCCTCGTGCTGCTGGCGGCCGCCAGCGACCTGGCGCGCACCGGGCGGGTGCACCCGGTCTATCTGACCGCCGGCGTGGCCATGATCGGTGTGCACCTCATCGAGGTGTTCCTGAACGGAGGGGCGGCGTTCCGGGCGGCCGCCCGGGCGCTGGCCGGCCCCTTCATCTGAAGCATCGGGCGCCAAATCGGCCGGTCTGCGTTGAGCACGGGACGAGCGCTCAGGCAGCCGGGACGACCATGAAAAGACACCCCTTCGGCTTCGCCCCGGCGAGGCGCGGCTGATGGCGCCGTTCGACGCCATCATCGTGGGGGCCGGGCCGGCCGGCCTGACCGCCGCCCGCGGAGCCGCGCATAGGCGTCCTGCGGCCAGCGCTTGTGGACCCAGAACCAGTCGTCCGGGTGCTCGCGCACGCGCGCTTCGATGAAGGCGCTGATGGCGGCGACGCCGCGTTCGATGTCGCCGGCCTTGTCGCCGGTGTCGGGGATGGGGATGGGGTCGTGCACCACCAGCTTGAAGCGCACGCCCGGCAGGCGCTGGGCCGACATCGGCACGACCTGGGCGCCGAAGCGCAAGGCCAGCCGCGTAGCGCCCGGCGCGGTGTGCGCCGGCTCGCCGAAGAAGGGCACCGCCGGGCCGGGGTTGTACTTCTGGTCGTTCATCAGGGCGACGCACTCGCCGCGGCCCAGGGCGGCGACCAGCTCGCGCGTGCCGTCGCCCTTCGGCGCGAAGAGCTCGACGCCGTAGCGGGCCCGGCTCTTCTTGATGCGGGCGTCGACGTAGGGGTTATTGGTCGGGCGGTAGGTGATCTGGCAGGTGATGCCGGCGGCCAGGATCGCGGCGGGCATCAGCTCCCAGTTGGCGAAGTGGCCGGAGATGAAGATCACCGGCTCGCGGTCGCGGGCGATGGCCTCCAGCTTCTCCTGGCCGACGATCTCCAGCCGGCCGCTGGCCGGGGTCAGCCGGTCCATCATCAGGAGCTCGAAGAAGGTGCGCATGGTGTTGTCCCATTGCGCGGCGAGCAGCCTTTCGCGTTCGGCCTCCGGCAGGTCGGGGAAGGCGATCTTCAGATTGTCCGAGGCGGTCCTGTGCGTGCCGGTGAGCGGGCCCAGCGTGCGGCCCACCCAGCCGCCGAGGTTCGAGGCCGTCTCCAGCGGCATCAGGCGCACCAGGCCCACGACCACGTCGTAGGCGAAAGCCTCCAGCCGCCAGACCAGGCGCTGCAACAGGGAATGGCGGGGCTCGGCCATGGCGGCAGATAGCCTCGCCGGGCGATCCCGCGCAACGCGATGGGCCGCTCGCCCGGCACGCGACTTGCGGATTCGAAGGCGGCCCGTCCCGCTGTGGGACAGGCGACGAGATCTTCAGACCGGCGGCGAGAATACATGTCCACCGATATCGACACCCACCTCGGCAAGCGCCTGCGCCGTCGCCGGCGCCTGCTCGGCATGACCCAGCAGCAGCTGGCCTCGTCCTGCGGCGTGCGCTTCCAGCAGATCCAGAAGTACGAGTGCGGCGCGAACCGCATCTCGGCGGCGCGGCTCTGGAGCCTCTCGGAGGCCCTGGATGTGCCGATCGGCTACTTCTACGACGGCCTGACCGAAAGCCATTCGGCCGCCAACGACACCGGCGAGGACGTGAAGGTCTCCTCCAAGGAGACCATGGACCTGATCCGCGCCTACTATCAGCTGAGCGAGCGGCCGCGCCGCCGGCTGCTCGATTTGGCCAAGTCGCTGAACGACGAGACCAGCGCGGCCTGATTTTGTTGCTTCGGCGGGCTTGGGGGCGTTAAGCCCGCCGGATGCTCAGCCCCGACCTGCTCGCCGACCTGCATGAGTTCCTGGTCGAGCTGAATAGAGCGTCGGGGCTGAGCATCGCGCCGCTCTTCCGCGCCGACCACGGCCTGGCCGACAAGGGCGGGCGTCTGGGCTTCGATCCCGTCACCGAGGCCGACAAGGGCGCCGAGGCGGTCATCCGCTCGCTGATCGCCAAGCACTACCCCGACCACGGCGTGATCGGCGAGGAGTACGGCGAGGATCGGCCGGACGCCGAGTTCGTCTGGGTGATCGATCCCATCGACGGCACCCGCGCCTTCATCTCCGGCATCCCGATGTGGACCACACTGATCGCGCTCCGGCACGAGGGAAAGCCGGTGCTGGGCTCGATCGGCCAGCCCTATCTGGACGAGCTCTACATCGGCCACGCCGGCGGTTCGCAGCTGATCTCGCGGGGGCGGACCACGCCGCTGAAGGTGCGTCCCTGCGAGAAGCTGACCGAGGCGGTCATCCACTCGACCGACCCGCACGCCTACTTCTCGCCGGCCGAGCTGGGCGCCTGGAACCAGGTGCGCTCGGCGGCCAAGCTGACGCGGCTGGGCTGCGACGCCTACGGCTATGCGATGGTGGCGGCGGGGACGATGGACCTGGTGGTCGAGCCCTCGGGCCTGAAGTCCTGGGACGTGGAATGCGCCATCCCGCTGATCGCCGGGGCGGGCGGCATCACCTGCGACTGGCGCGGGAATCCGGTCGGCCAGAACGGCGGCCAGCTGGTGATCGCCGGCGACCGGCGGGTGCTGGACGAGGCGCTGGTCGCGCTCAGGCGCTCGGCGGTCTGACGGGGGGCCAGCTTGCATCGGTTTTCAGCAGCGCGCCTGATCTGGCCCGATGCTGACGGCGAACGCCGCTGGTGCAAGGGCTAGGGTCTGAACGCAAATCCGCAGGTGTCATCCCGGACGGCCTGCAAGGCCGATCCGGGACCCCGGGCCGCAAGCCTGGTCAGCCGCCCCAGGGTCCCGGCTCTCCGCTCCGCTACGGCCGGGATGACACGGTAGTGAGCGGGCGCTCCTAAGAGATCCGCGCCGCCAGGTCGTCGAACTCGCGCCACCAGACCGCGCGGACGTCGTCGGTCTCCATCATGATCTCGTGGTAGGCGCCGGGGATCTCGACGTAGCGGGCGTCGGGGGCCTGGGCGGCGAGGCGGCGGGAGCCGTCGTTGTCGACCAGCTTGTCGTCGCCGGCGGCGACGATGGTCAGGGGCAGGGCGATCCGGGCGGCGTTCTGCGGGCGCGCCAGCCAGCCGGTGGCGGTGAAGGCGAAGTCCAGCCAGCCCCAGGTCGGGGCGCCGAGCGCCAGGTCGCGGCATTCGGCGACCTGGCCGCACTGGCGGGCGAAGCGGGCCGGATCGTGCGTCAGGCTGTTGGAGGCGAAGTCCGAGCCGAACGGGTCGCCCGGCTGGCCGAAGACATAGCCGCCGCTGCGGAAGCGGGCGGATATCCAGGCGAGCAGCCGCGCCCCGGCCATGCGCCGCGCCGCCGCCAGGCCCAGCATCGGGGCCGAGAGCACCGCGCCGGCGAAGTGGCTCGCCTGGCCGTGGGCCAGGGCCAGCGCGGTCAGGCAGCCGCCCATGGAGTGGCCGACCGCGATCCAGGGCTTGGGCAGGCGCGCCTCGAAGGCGGCCAGCAGGAGGTCGTAGTCCTCCAGGAAGTCGCGGTAGCCGATGGCGTGGCCCTTCAGCCGGTCGGGCAGGGCGCGGTGCGACATGCCCTGGCCCCGCCAGTCGTGCACCAGCACCACGAAGCCGCGGGCGGTGAGTTCACCGACCACCTCGAAGTACTTCTCGATCACCTCGGTGCGGCCGGGCGAGAGCACCACCGAGCCGCGCGGCGTTCCCTCCGGCGCGAACAGGGCAGCGCGCAGGCGCGCCCCGCCGAAGCCGGTGATCCACTCGGCCCCGCCGCGCGGCGGGATCGGGGCGGCCGCGGTGGCGATCAGCGGCGCGGTCATGTCCATGGTGGTCCCCAGTTCCGGCCGCAGGTTAGACCGAGGTCGCCTCGCGCGCCCAGCCTGCTAGTTGCAAGTCGTTCGCAATTCCGTCAGGCTGGCCGCGAACCAAGGAGGACGACGTGGGCGATCTCACCCTGGCCGATCTCGACACGCTCTATCGCCAGCCCGCGCCGCTGGTGAAGCAGAAGTCGCTGGACCATGTGGACAAGCACGGCCGGGCCTTCATCGGCCTCTCGCCCTTCTGCGTGGTCAGCGCCGCGGGCCCGGACGGCTCGATCGACGTCTCGCCGCGCGGCGGCGAGCCGGGGTTCGTGCACGTCGGCGAGGACGGTAAGACCCTGTTCCTGCCCGACCGCCCGGGCAACAACCGGCTGGACACCCTGCGCAACCTGCTCGGCGGCCAGGGGCGCATCGGGATGATGTTCATGATCCCGGGCTTCGACGACGTCTACCGGGTGAACGGGTCGGTCTCGATGAGCGCCGATCCCGAGCTGCTCAAGCGGTTCGAGGAGTTCGGCAAGCTGCCCAGGCTGGTGGTGCGGATCGCCGTGGAAGAAGCCTTCCTGCATTGCCCCAAGGCGATCATGCGCGGGCGCCTCTGGGACCCCGAGGCCCTTGTGCCGCGCGACAAGTTGCCGAGCGGCGCCGAAATGGTCTTCGATCAGTTGAATCTCGGAAAGCTGCCAGTTTCCAACGAGGTGATCATCGCGGACTACAAGACCCAGCTCTGACGTAACGTAAGCTGCTGGAACGGCTCGACTTCCCGGAACATTACAGGGACTACACATTCGTTCAGAACTGTGTAACCGTGAGTCTGCCCCGACCACGCCGGAACAAGGCGGGCGGGAGAGCTGGGAGAGAAACGCATGCGGCGCATCGCGCTGTCACAGGGCAATCTGGCGTCCGCCCGACAGAAGGACGCCAAATCCGTCGCCTGCATCGCCTTCGTCGCGATCCTCGGCGTCGCTTTCTGGAGCGGCGCGGTGTGGATCGGCGAGACGCTGCTGAGGCTGTCGACCGGCGGGTTCTAGGAGCCTCGACGCGGCAGCGCGTTGCGCTTGCGGCTGATCGAGAACTCCAGGGTCGAGGCCGCGACCTGATCGCACAGCGGCCAGAAGTCCTGCAGGACGCGCACCTCTGCGCCCTGGGCGATGAGCTCGCCCATCACATCCGTCACCACGCGCACGCCGATGGGCGTGACGGCGCTGCGGGCGATCCAGTAGCCGGCTTCGGGCAGGGCGAGCTCGAACGGCTCGGCCGGCATCTCGTAGATGTGCAGGGTGCAGGCCCGCAGGCGCTCCAGCCATTCCTTCTCAAAGGCCACCACGCGGCGCGCGCCGTGCAGGAAGCGCTCGGCGTCCTCGGCGGTGGTTCGTTCGGCGAGGCCGAAGGTGATCCGCGGGCAGTCGCGCGGGGTCATGAAGTTGACCAGGTGCGGCTCGTCCAGCGCCCAGACGCAGTCGCCCTGCACGCCGGAATCCGGCGAGGGCGGCGGGCGCGGATGGAACACGGCGATGCCGGGCTCCTCGCTGACATGGAAGAGGCGCATTACCCCCGGCCGACGCTGGCGTACTCGAAGCCGCGGGCCCGCATGTCGGCGGGCTTGTAGATGTTGCGCAGGTCGATGATGCGGGGGGCGCGCATCACCAGCTTGATGCGGTCCAGATCGAGCGCCCGGAACTGGTCCCACTCGGTGAGGATCACCACCGCGTCGGCGTTTTCGGCGACCTCATAGGGTCCGTCCTTGAAGTCGACCTCGCGCAGCAGCTGGCGGGCCTCGCCGGTCCCTTCCGGGTCGAAGGCCTGCACGATGGCGCCCTTGGCCTGCAGCGCCGGCACGATGTCCAGCGAGGGGGCGTCGCGCATGTCGTCGGTGTTCGGCTTGAAGG
>DASPLZ010000114.1:0-7004 GCA_035627295.1 Phenylobacterium sp.
ATGGTGCAGGCGTCGAAGTTGGGGATCTGGCCGTTGCGGCGGGCGATCTCGCAACGAGCGTAGTCGGTGCGGGTGTTCGACCGCTGGATGCCGCGCTCGTAGAGCTGCGGTAGGTTCGGGGCGCGGAAGCCCTCCGACCAGGAGCCGCGGATCAGCAGCCACTCGGCCGGCCGCCAGCCGGCGGCGACCTTCGGCTTCAGCACGTCGCCGAAGCTCGTGTAGTGCTCGTAGCGGGCCGCCAGCTGCAGGTCGAGCGAATGCACCAGCGGGATGTTCATGTCCCGCGAGACCACCGGCACGGCGAACTCCAGCCAGCCGGACTGCACGTTGCGCGCGCCCTTGGTGTCGGGCGTGGGCGAGGCGCCCATCACGTCGCTGCCGTTGGAGGTGCCGTCCAGGGCGGTGAACACGATGGTCCCGTCCAGCCGGTCGTCGCGGTCCTCGCTGAAGGTCTCGCGGCGCAGCTCCACGCCCGCCGCCACGCCGACGTCGCCGGCCGGCAGGGTGAAGAGGTCGCGCTTCGAGACCTTGAAGTCCCAGAGCCGCAGCGAGGTCTTGCTGATGCGCGAGACGTCGACGACGAAGCTGTCGATCACGCTCTGCGGGTTGGGCGAGGAGTCGCCCTCGCCGGGGTTGTTCGGATCGCCACCGTTGAAGGGGTTGTAGGCGCCGGCCGTCGTCCCGCTCAGCGCCTGCTGGAACAGGGTCAGGCTGGTGACCTGCATGGTGTCGTCGGTCTTGGCGCGCGAATAGAGGAAGGCGCTTTCCCAGTCGAAGCCGGCGAACTCGCCGCGCACGCCCGCCAGATAGCGGGTGATCAGGTCCTCGACATTGTAGGTCAGGGGACCTGCGTCGACCGGGCGGTAGTCCTGCAGCTCTACCGGCGCGCCGCCGGCGGGGAAGGCGCCCGTGGCCGAGCCGCTGTTCAGGCCCGGCAGCCGGCCGGCGTTGGAGCCGAGCGGGTTGTAGAAGGCGCCCGCCGGAATGATCAGCCGCTGGCTGGCTAGGTTGGTCTCCTGGTCGCGCTGCGAATGGTAGTCGGCGTAGTAGACCCCGGCCTCGGCGAAGGCCTCCAGGCCATTGTCGAACTCGTGGTTGAAGTAGGCGAAGAGGTTGGTGCGGTCGACCTCGCCGATCAGGTTGCGCACCTCGTTGACGTTGTAGCGCAGGTTCGCGTCCGCGCCGGTGGCCGTGGCGCCGGCGGTGGCGTTGTCGAAGCAGATCTCGCCGAAGGTGACCACGCAGCTGCCGTTGGCCGTCGGCTGCACGTGGAAGACGCCGTTGGCGGCGGTCAGCTGCTGGCCGCCGACGAAGGTGGTGGCGTTGGCCGCGGCGAAGGTGGTGGGGTTCAGGCGGATGAACTCACCCCAGGGCATGTCCGCCGAGCGGTTGTCGAACTCGGTGTCGTCCTCGAACGGGGTGCCGACCACGCGCGGGCGCAGGTCGCTCTCGCGCGAGAACGGCCGCTCCTCGGCGCGCAGCGGGTCGCGGTTCACGTACGAGCCGAACAGCGAGATGTTGCTCTTGCCGTCGTTGAAGGTGTGGCCGGCCTCGAAGTTGAGTTCGTACTCCTGGAAATCGGTGCCTTCCATGAAGCCGCCCTCGGCCTCGACGGTCAGGCCGTCGAAGCGGGTCTTGAGCACGTTGTTGACCACGCCGGCCACCGCGTCGGTGCCGTAGATCGCCGCCGCCCCGTCGCGCAGCACCTCGACCCGGGCGACGCCCAGCACGGGAATGGCGTTGGCGTTCACCGAGGTGACCGGGATCAGGTTCTCGGCCTGGGTGCCGGGGTGCAGCACCATCCGCCGGCCGTTCAGCAGCACCAGGGTGTTGCCGGTGCCGAGACCCCTGAGGTTGATCGAGGCCACGTCCCCGCGGGCGTCGTTGATGCCGCCGGCGTCGCGGGACTCGTTGAACGCCACATCGCCCATCTGCGGGATCGAGCGCAGCAGGTCGTCGCCGCCCGAGGCGCCGGTGGCCTCGATGTCGCTGGTGGAGAGCACGGTGACCGGCAGGGCCTCGTTCACCTGGGCGCCGCGGATCTGGCTGCCGACGACGACGATCTCCTCGACCTCGGCGGCCTCTTCGGTCGCCGGCGGCGGCGCGTCCTGCGCCTGGGCGGCCGAGGCGGCCAGCAGAGACGCGCCGGCGAGCAGCACTGCGCGCAACGGCAAGATGTGGTTGGTCATACGGAAAACTCCCCCTTCCGACGGCGCCTCGCGCCACCGGCCCTCAACAGCGCTAGACTCACATCGCTGGGAGCAATGGGAAAGGTCGATCCGCCATCTTCAGGGACGTTTTTCGCCGGGCGTGTCGCGGATGCACGGCCGCGGCAGGCAAAATCGACCCAGAATTGCGAGGGATGCGCACCACACGCCGGCCACGGCGTCTGATGACAGTTCGCGGAACGGCCCCGCGTCCTTCGAGACGCCCGCTGCGCGGGCTCCTCAGGATGACTAAAGCAGCGCAGACCTCGTCATGGTGAGGGCGGCGAAGCCGCGTCTCGAACCACGCAAGGCCGGGCCGCGGCGATCTCTCAGGCGAGCGCCTGCTCCAGGTCGGCGATCAGGTCGTCCGCATCCTCGATGCCGACCGAGAGGCGCACCAGGCCGTCAGCGATGCCGATTCGCGCGCGGGTCTCGGCCGGGATCGAGGCGTGGGTCATGATCGCCGGGTGTTCGATCAGGCTCTCCACCCCGCCGAGGCTCTCGGCCAGGGTGAAGAGCCGGGTGCGCTCCAGGAACTTCAGCGTGCCGGAAAGGTCGCGGTCGAGCACGGCGGTGATCATGCCGCCGAAGCCGTGCATCTGGCGGCGGGCGAGGTCGTGCTGCGGGTGGCTGGCGAGGCCGGGGTAGATCACCCGGGCCACGTCCGGCCGCGCCTCCAGCCACTCGGCGATGCGCTGGGCGCTCTCGCAGTGGCGGGCCATGCGGAGGGCCAGGGTCTTGATCCCGCGCAGGGCCAGGAAGCTGTCGAACGGCGAGGCCACCGACCCTATGGCGTTCTGCAGGAAGGTCAGCTGGTCGGCGAGCGCCTCGTTGTCGCCCACCACCAGGCAGCCGCCGACGATGTCGGAGTGGCCGGAGAGGTACTTGGTGGTCGAATGCATAACCGCATCGATGCCCATCTCCAGCGGCCGCTGGATGTAGGGGCTGGCGAAGGTGTTGTCGGCGCAGGTGACGATGCCGCGCGGCCTGGCGAAGGCGGCGACCGCGGCGAGGTCCACGAGCCGCAGCAGCGGGTTGGTGGGGGTCTCGACCCAGATCAGCCTGGTGTTCGGCCGCGCGGCGGCCTCGACCGCGCTCATGTCCGAAAGGTCGACGAAGCTGAACTCCAGCCCCGCCGAGCGTCGCCGCACCTTGTCGAACAGCCGGAAGGAGCCGCCGTAGAGGTCTTCGCTGGCGATCACATGGCTGCCCGCATCGAGAGTTTCGAGGAAGGTGGCGATGGCCGCCAGGCCGGAGGCGAAGGCGTAGCCCTTCGTCCCGCTCTCCAGGTCCGCGATGGCGCGTTCGAAGGCGAAGCGAGTGGGGTTCTGGCTGCGTGAGTACTCGAACCCCTGGTGCACGCCGGGGCTCGACTGGGCGTAGGTCGAGGTCGCGTAGATCGGCGGCATCACCGCCCCGGTGGAGGGGTCGGGCGACTGGCCGCCGTGGATGGTGCGGGTGGCGAAGGCCAGGCGGTTGCGCCCGTGGGTCTCGTCGGTCACGCGGCGCGCCTTAAGTAGTTGATCAGGTCGATGCGGGTGATCAGGCCCTGGAACTCGCGCCCGTCGAGCACGATGGCCACCTCGTCGCGGTCGAACACCGGGAGCAGGGCGTCGAGCGGCTCGGAGACCTGCAGGGTGTTGAGCTTGGCGGTCATGGCCGCGCTGACCGGCTGGCTGAAGCGCTTGTCCGGCTTGGAATCCTCCACCGCCTCCAGAAGGTCGCTCTCGTCGATCAGGCCGATCAGCCGCCCCTCGTCGAGCACCGGCAGCTGCGAGACGTCGGCCTGGCGCATGCGGTTGTAGGCGGTCAGCAAGGTGTCCTGCGGTCCGACGGTCACCGCCCCGCCCTCGGAGGGCGCGCGGGCGATCAGGTCGCGCAGGTCGCCGTGCAGCTCGCGCTCGGCCAGCCCCTGCTCGGCCAGCCAGAACTGGTTGTAGACCTTGGAGAGGTATTTGGAGCCGGTGTCGCAGACGAGGGTGACCACCCGCTGCGGCTCGGTCTGCTCGCGGCAGTAGCGGAGCGCCGCGGCCAGCAGGGTGCCGGACGAGGAGCCGCCCAGCACGCCGGCCCTGGCCAGCAGCTCATGGGCCGCGGCGATGCTCTCGCGATCGGGGATGGCGTAGGCCTTGGCCACCAGCGAGAGGTCGCAGTTGTCGGGCACGAAGTCCTCGCCGATGCCCTCCACCACCCAGGAGCCGGCCTCGACCTTGCGGCCTTCGTTGACCAGCGGCGCGAGAATCGACCCCTCGGGGTCGGCCAGGATCATCTTCGTCTTCGGCGAGGCCGCCGCCATGTAGCGGCCGATGCCCGTGAGCGTGCCGCCCGAGCCGACGCCGACCACAACCGCGTCCACGTCGCCGCCCATCTGCTCGAGGATCTCCGGCCCGGTCGTCGTCTCGTGCGCCTTCGGGTTGGCCGGATTGCCGAACTGGTTGATGTAGATCGCGCCCGGGATGGCGGCGGCCAGGCGCTCGGCCATGTCCTGGTAGTATTCCGGGTGGCCCTTGCCGACGTCGGAACGGGTCAGCCGCACGTCGACGCCGAGGGCGCGCAGGTGCTGGATCTTCTCGCGCGCCATCTTGTCCGGCACGACCAGGAGAAGCTTGTAGCCCTTCAGCACGCCGACCTGCGCCAGGCCCAGGCCCGTGTTGCCGGCGGTCGCCTCGACGATCGTGCCGCCTGGCTTCAGCCGACCGTCCGCCTCGGCCGCCTCGATCATCGAGAGGGCGATGCGGTCCTTGATCGAGCCGCCGGGGTTGGCGCTCTCCAGCTTGACGAAGAGGCGGCAGGGGCCGGTGTCGAAACCGGTGAGCTCGAGCATCGGCGTATGGCCGATCAGCTCCAGCGCCGACCTGGCCGGCGCGGGGGATGCGGAAGTCTGGGCGGTCACGGATACGCCTCTCGGAGGGGTGCGAAGGACGGTGAGCGGAGAGATAGGCCGCTGCGAGAGGCGAGGCCAGTTCTATTGCGGGTTCGCTCCGCACCAAGGCAGGTTCGACCCCGGAGGCCGGAGAGACGCAGCATGCTTCATGCGCGGGCTGCAGGAGCGGGCGCGCCCAAATCCTCCCCCGCCTGCGGGGGAGGGGGACCGCGAAGCGGTGGAGGGGGCGCGACTTGGCGTAGGCGGATCGGCCCTGCGTCCTTCGAGACGCGCTTCGCGCTCCTCAGGATGACTCAGTCTGCAAAAGACCTAGTCATGGTGAGGGCGGCCGAAGGCCGTGTCTCGAACCACGCACGGCATCTCAGTGCAGAACCCCGCCCCCTCCCCCATTCCGCTGCGCTACATGGGGGAGGATTACGGAGGAGCCGCCCTTGAACCCGATCTTCGCCGAGATGCCGACGACCGTCTTCGACGTGGTCTCCGGGCTCGCCCGCCAGCACGGGGCGGTGAACCTCGGCCAGGGATTTCCCGAGAGCGACGGGCCCGAGGACATCCGCGCCAGGGCGGCCGAAGCGACGCTGGCCGGCCCCAACCAGTACCCGCCGATGCGCGGCCTGCCCGAGCTTCGCGCGGCGGTGGCCGAGCACTACGGCCGCTTCCAGGGGCTCGACCTCTCGCCGGAGGAGGTGGTGGTCACCTCCGGCGCCACCGAGGCGCTGGCGGCCAGCCTGCTGGCGCTGATCTCGCCCGGCGACGAGGTGGTGCTGATCCAGCCGATGTACGACGCCTACCTGCCGCTGGTGCGGCTGGCGGGCGGCGTCCCGCGGTTCGTCAGCCTGAAGCCGCCGGCCTGGCGGCTGACCGAGGCGGCGCTCGCCGCGGCGTTCACCGAACGGACCCGGGTCGTGGTCTTCAACGACCCGCTGAACCCGGCCGCCCGCGCCTTCGACGCCGAGGAGGTCGCCCTGCTCGCCGGCTTCTGCCGCCGCTTCGACGCGGTCGCGGTCTGCGACGAGGTCTGGGAGCACGTGCTCTTCGACGGCCGCGCGCACCACCCGCTGATCGCCCAGCCGGGGATGCGCGAGCGGGCGGTGAAGATCGGCTCGGCGGGCAAGATCTTCTCCATGACCGGCTGGAAGGTCGGCTTCGCCTGCGCCGCCCCGCGGCTGATCGAGCCGATCGCGGGGGCCCACCAGTTCCTCACCTTCACCACCCCGCCGAACCTGCAGGCCGCGGTCGCCTACGGCCTCGGCAAGCCCGCCGCGCATTTCGAGGCCATGCGCGCCGGCTTCCAGCGCTCCCGCGACCGGCTGGCCGCCGGCCTGAAGGAGGCCGGCTTCGTCACGCTCGAGAGCGAAGGGGCCTATTTCCTGAGCATCGACCTCGCCGCCTCGGGCGTGGCGGTCGACGACCAGACCTTCTGCCGCCGGGCGATCGTCGAGGCCGGGGTGGCGGCGATCCCGGTCTCGGCCTTCTACGCCGAGGACGCCGTGACCCACGTCGCGCGGCTCTGCTTCGCCAAGTCGGACGCCACCCTGGACGCCGGGATCGAGCGCCTGGCCCGGGCCCGGCTCTTGATGCGGGGGCCGTAGCGCTCTAGGGGCCGGGCTGACCCATAATTCGCCGCCGACCGGCTTTGCGTGGTTCGAGACGCGGCGCTCGCGCGCCGCTCCTCACCATGACTAGGACTGTGCTGACTTAGTCATCCTGAGGAGCCCGCGAAGCGGGTGTCTCGAAGGACGCAGGGCCGTTCAGCGACTATGAGTCAGGCCCTAAGGAACGCCCATGCACCAGACCTTCGCCGACGTCGCCGCCAGCGGCCCGCTGACCGCCGAGGTCTGCGTCATCGGCGCGGGCGCCGCCGGCCAGACCCTGGCCAAGGCCCTGGCCGACGCCGGGCGCCAGGTGCTGCT
>DASPLZ010000115.1:0-5707 GCA_035627295.1 Phenylobacterium sp.
CCGGCTACTGGGAGTACAAGGTCAGCGTGCTCGGCATCCCGGCGTCCACCGAGAAGCGCTGCGTGACGCCGGCGGAGATGGACCGGTTCTTCCCGGAAATCTGCACCCGCCGGTTCACCTGCAAATATCCGGTCAAGCGGGTGGGGAACGGCAGGATCGCCTTGAAGGGCGTCTGGATCGACAAGAAGCAGCGCGAGGCGCCGGTGGAGGCCAGCGGCACCTATGCCCGCGAGCGGTTCGACCTCGACGTCAATATGAAGACCATCCACGGCCTGCCGCTGGCGGGGAAGCTGGCGGCCAAGCGGCTGGGCGAATGCCCGGCTCCGGCCGCCTGAGCTTCGAAGTTGTGGTTAATCTGCGTTAAGATACAATAGCTTGTAGGGAACAAACGCCGAATTGGATGAAGTCACTGATTCGGACATGATTCGTTTCATGCCCGTTCGGGGTCGTTAACCATGAGGCTTAACCCGCAGCCATGAGCACCGAGGCCGTCTACGGGCGTCTGCCGCCGGACGTGGCGCAGGCCGGCGCTGGAGCGATCCAGCTGTCGCCGCTGGTCGTGGGCTCGACCGCCATTGAGGCGCTGGCGGACGGCTCGCTGGACCGCATCACCATGCTGGCGCCGCCGGGCACGCTGGAGCGGCGCTATGCGCTGGCCCAGGCGCTGCGCGCGCTGAAGCCGCAGGGACGGCTCGTGGCCGCGGCGCCGAAGGCCAAGGGCGGGGCGCGGCTGGCGGGCGAGCTTGCCGCGCTCGGCGCCGAGCCCGCGGTGGAGAGCCGCCGGCATCACAAGATCTGCACCGCCAGGCCGCCCGCCGACTCCGCCCGGCTGACCGAAGCCCTCGCCGCCGGCGCCCCGCGGCAGGAGGCGAACGGGCTCTGGACCCAGCCCGGCGTCTTCAGCTGGGATCGGCTCGACCCCGGCACGGCGGTGCTGCTCGGCGCCCTGCCGCCGCTCTCGGGGAAGGGCGCGGACCTGGGGTGCGGCCTCGGACTGATCTCGCGGGCGGTGCTGGCGAAGGGGGCGGTGTCGGAGATCGCCCTCATCGACCTCGACCGGCGGGCCGTCGAGCTGGCCGGGCGCAATGTCCCGGACCCGCGCGCCCGCGTGCTTTGGCGCGACCTGCGCGAGCCGCAGCCGGACCTGGAGGGGCTGGACTTCGTCGTCACCAATCCGCCGTTCCACGACGGCGGCGCGGAGGACCGGGCGCTCGGGCAGGCGTTCATCCGCCGCGCCGCCGGGATGCTCCGGAAGGGTGGCGCGCTCTGGCTGGTGGCCAACCGGCACCTGCCCTACGAGGCCGAGCTGAAGGGCGCCTTCGCCAAGGTGCGTCTGGCCGCCGAGGCGAACGGCTTCAAGGTCTATGAGGCGGTGCGATGACCAAGCCCCTGATGGCCCGGCTGGACCGGCTCTTGGCCAACCTCGGCTATGGCTCGCGGCGCGAGGTGCAAGCGATGGTCGCCGCCGGGCGCGTGCTGCTGGACGGCCAGGCGCTGAAGGACGCCGGCGCGCGGATCGCGGTCACCGCCGACCTGCCGGCGCGGATGACCGTCGGCGGCCAGCCGGTGGATCCGCCGGCGCCGCTGACGCTGATGATGCACAAGCCGCTGGGGGTGGTCTGCTCGCACACCGAGGCCGGCCAGCGGATCTATGACCTCCTGCCGCGCCGCTGGCGGCTGCGGGACCCGGCGCTCTCGACCGTGGGGCGGCTGGACAAGGAGACCTCGGGCCTGATCCTGATCACCGACGACGGGCCGCTGCTGCACCGGATCATCTCGCCGCGGGCGCACGTGGAGAAGCGCTACCTCGCCCGGCTGGACCGGCCGCTGGAGGGCGGCGAGGGCGAGCGGTTCGCCAGCGGGACGATGCTGCTGGAGGGCGAGGACAAGCCGCTCCTGCCCGCCCGGCTAGAGGTAGTGGACGAGCGCACCGCGCGGCTGACGATCTCGGAGGGCCGCTATCACCAGGTCCGGCGGATGTTCGCTGCGGTGGGCAACCACGTGACGGCCCTGCATCGCGAAGCGATCGGGGGCCTGGAGCTGCCGCCCGATCTCGAACCAGGCGGCTATCGCGTGATGTCGCCGGCTGACATCCAGCGAGTGTTCGCCGCCTGACCTACTTCCTCGGGAAGAGCTGGGCGCTGGTCGGCACCTCGAACTCGCCGGCCAGGCGCTGATACCGCGCCAGGGCCTCGTCGATCAGGCCGGACAAGAGGTCGGTCATGTTCAGCCCCCGCCCGCGCCACAGGTAGTAGGCGAAGGAGCCGGGGATGGTGTTGATCTCGTTGAAGAGGATCGGCCCCCCGCCGGCGGCGCGGATGAAATCCACGCGGTTGACGCCGGCCATGCGCAGGCCCTCGGCGATCTTCACGGCGGTGGCGCGCAGCTCGGCCTTCTCGGCGTCGGTGAGCTCGGCGGGGTCGATCTCGCGGCCGAGGTCGGCCATGCCCTCGCCGCCGCCGAAGCCGGACTTCTTCGGCCCGCCGGAGCCGGAGCGGTACTTCTCGGCGAAGTCGAGCAGGGCGGCCGAGTGCTTGGGCCGCTCGATGTCGGAGGCGACATAGCCCTCCGGCAGCTTGGCGACGGCGACGTTGTATTCGGTGTTGTCGGCCAGGAACGGCTCCAGCATGACCTTGTCGGTCAGGCGGAAGGTGTCGGAGACGGCGGCGGCCAGGCTCTCGGTGTCGTCCACCCGGTGCACGCCGATGGAGGAGCCGAGCGCGGCGGGCTTGACGCAGATCGGGAAGGCGAGCGGCAGGTTCTGGGCCTGTGCGGCCTTGGCGATGTCCTCGCTGGCCATGAAGAAGCCGCTGGTCGGGCGGTTGAGCACGGCGCACGGTAGTTGCTGAACGCCGAGGCTCGCCAGCGCCTGCTTGGTGAAGACCTTGTCCATCGCCGCGGCGGCGCCCAGCACGCCGGCGCCGAGGTAGGGGACCTCCAGCTGCTCCATCAGGCCCTGGAAAGCGCCGTCCTCGCCGCCGCGGCCGTGGAAGGCGGGGATCACGAAGTCGACGTCAACCGTACGGGCGTTGCCGCCGAACAGCTTCTTCTCGCCGAACTGCAGCTTGAGCTTGGGGCCCACGGGGTCGCCCAGCGCGACCGTGGCCTTGGGCAGGGCTGCCAGCTTCTCCTTCGTCGGCACGAAGGTCGAGCGCTGGGTCAGCTCCGGGCCGGAGCGCCAGGAGCCGTCGAGGGCCACGTAGACGGGCAGGGCGGTGAAGCGGTCAGGGTCCAGCGACTGCAGCACCTGCTGGCCCGTGACGATCGAGACGTCGTGCTCGGAGCTGCGGCCGCCGAAGAAGACCGCCACGGTGAGCTTGGCCAAACGCTACCTCCCGCCCCCGCTGGGGCTACTGGAATTCAAGGGCGGGGATCGGCCGTGCGTCCTTCGAGACGCCCGCTTCGCGGGCTCCTCAGGATGACGAATCAGAGGGCCAAATCACCTCGTCATGGTGAGGAGCGACCGTAGAGTCGCGTCTCGAACCACGCAACGCATCGCCGCCTAAAGGAACAGCTTCGTCTCGTAGAGATCGGGCACGCTGTTCTCGAACAGCACATAGTCGTTCGGCTGGCCCTTCTCCGCCAGCCAGGCGCGGGCCTCGGTCTCCGAGGCGACCTCGACGATCTCGGGCGCCGGGCCGGGGCCGGCCTTGGCGCCCTCGATCAGGGACTGCAGGCGGTCGCTGCGGACCAAGAGGGCGACGTCGACCTTGCCCTGCATCTGTTCGCCGATCTCGCGATGCTTCTGGTCGTGGATCTCGCCGAGCTCGACCATGCCCGGCGTGATGACGATCCGCCGGCCGAGCTTGCCGCCGTCGGCGACGATATCGATCGTGCGGATGGCTTCGCGGAAGCCTTCGGGGTTGGAGTTGTAGGCGTCGTCCAGGAGGCCGCCGCCGGCGCCGTGCAGGGTCACGTTCAGGCGGTGCTGCACCTGGGGCATGGTGCGGAGCGCCGCGCGGATCGCCTCGACCGGGATGCCGAGCTCCAGGGCCGCGAAGATCGCCAGGGCCATGTTCTGCGCCTGGAAGCCGCCATAGACGCCGGCCCTGAAGCTCTCCGGCTGGCCGTCGACCTGCAGCGTCACCTCCAGGCCCTCGCGGGTGATCGCCGAGCCCAGGAGACGGCGGTCGATGGGGAGCGGGCTGTCGCCGGCGCTGACGAAGATGAGGTTCGAGCGGTCGGCCGTGGCGACGAGGTCGGCAGGGATGGAGTCGATGGAGAGCAGGGTCTTGCCGCCCTGCTGCCTCACCGAGTCGGCCAGTTCCATCTTGGTCCTGAAGACCTGATCGATGGCCTTGAAGCGTTCGTAGTGGGCCCAGCCGACGGCGGTGAGCAGGCCCATGTGCGGCGGGGTCAGATCGCAGAGCCGGGCGATCGAGCCGGGGCCGTAGGCGCCCATCTCGACGATGAAGTACTGGGTGCCGGGAGTCAGGCGCTCGCGGATGATACGGGTGTTGCCGAGCACGGTGTTGACGCTGCCGGGGGTGGCCAGCGTCGGGGCGACCGACGACAGGATGTGCGCCAGGAAGTGCTTGGTGGTGGTCTTGCCGTAGGAGCCGGTGATGCCGATCACCTTGGGCTTCACCTCGGCGAAGATGCGCCGCGCGTCGGCGACGAACTTCGCGTTGTTGCGGTCTTCGTAGGGCTGCCAGAGCGAGACGGCGAGGGTCAGGAAGACCGGCGCGAGCTGGATGACCACGATCCAGGCGCCCAGCGCCACCGGGCCGCGCCAGCGCTCGGGAAAGGCGGCGAAGATCGCCGGGCCGAGCAGGGCGACGACCACCGACAGGGCGAGGGCGACGGTGAAGATGCGCTTGGCGCGGGGCGTCCAGTTCAGCTTCTTCTTGGCGGTCTTCTGGCGGCGCCAGTCGCGCGCGGCCAGCACGGCGGCGGCGAGCGTTATGAAGCCGAAGCCGACCTCGGCGCGCACGCCCAGCGCCAGGGCCGCGGCCATCAGCGCGGCGGCGGCGGAGAAGGTGATGTCCGTGGCGCGGTTCGCGCCCACCCAGCGCAGGAAGCGGGGGCCGTCGTACTCCTCCTGCTGGAAGTAGATCAGCAGGAGCGCCAGCCGGGCGGCCGAGAGCGCGGCGACGCCGAGGAAAGCCAGGAGGACGAGAATCGCGAGCATCCGCCGATCCTATAGACCTGTTCGCTGCAGGAATCGCCGCAGGCGCGTGGCCACGGCCAGGGCGTGTTCGGCCAGGAGGCCGTTGTGCGTGGCGCCCTCGACGATGGTCAGCTCGGCGTCGGGCATCAGGGTCTTGAAGCGCTCGCCGAGTTCCGGCGGGGTCTCGGCGTCCTTCTCGCCGAAGACCAGCAGGGTGGGCTGCTTCACCTGGGCGGCGAAGGGCTCGAGGCTGACGTTGACCACGCGCACGAAGGTGGGGCGCATGGCGCCGGCGGCCTTGTAGTCGGGGCTGCCGAACTTCTCGGCGAACCGGGCGTAGCGCTTGGTGCCGATCAGCCTGTCGGAGAGCTTGGCGCTGGAGGAGAGGAACTTCAGCCAGCGGGAGCGCAGATGCCAGGCAAGGCTGCGTTTCCGCTGCGCGCCCGGGGCGGCGATCAGCATCAGGCCCTTGATGGCGTCCGACCGGGCGGCGGCGCACATGCCGACCCGGCAGCCGAAGGAATGGCCGACGATCAGGAAGCCGCCGGCGAGGTCCGGCGGCAGCTGCTCCAGCAGGGCGGCGGCGTATTCGTCCGG
>DASPLZ010000116.1:0-4070 GCA_035627295.1 Phenylobacterium sp.
TCGCCGGTCTCGTTGTAGGTGGAAAGGATGGTGCGGGCGACGTCGTCCTCGCCGATGGCGATGCCGGTGAAGATCTCGGCCATGGCCTCGAAGGCCTTGGGCGGGATGTCGATGGCGCCGTTCTCGGCGAAGGCCTGGAAGGCGCGGGCGGTCTCGGTGCCGTCCCGGCGGGCGGCCTCGTAGTAGAGGCGCTCGAAGTTGGAGGCCGACTGGATGTCCATGGCCGGCGAGGAGGTGGGCTGGGTGGTCCCGCGCACATAGCGGCCAGTCTGGAAGGTGCGGGCCAGGATGTCGTTGGAATTGGTGGCGACCACGATGCGGGCGATCGGCAGGCCCATCCTCAGGGCCATGTAGCCGGCGAAGGCGTCGCCGAAGTTGCCGCTGGGCACCACGAAGGTCACCGGCCGGCCGGGCGCGCCGAGGGCGACGGCGGCGGTGAAGTAGTAGACGCACTGGGCGACCACGCGGGCGAAGTTGATCGAATTGACCGCCGAGAGGCCGACGGACTGGCGCAGGCCCTGGTCGGCCAGCGAGGTCTTCAGGATCGCCTGGCAGTCGTCGAAGTCGCCGGCGACGGCCACGCAGCGGATGTTGTCCTCGCCCGTGGTGGTCATGAAGCGGCGCTGCACCTCGGAAATGCGGCCGTCGGGGAACATGGCGACGACGCGGGTGTGGGCGCGGCCCCGGAAGGCTTCCACCGCCGCCCCGCCGGTGTCGCCGGAGGTGGCGCAGAGGATGGTCTGGGTGCGGTTCTGGGCGGTCAGGATGTGGTCATAGAGCCGCGCCAGCAGCTGCATGGCGACGTCCTTGAACGCCAGGCTGGGGCCGTGGAACAGCTCGGCGAGGAAGAGGTCCGGGGCCAGCTGCTTCAGCGGCACGGTGGCCGCGTGGGTGAAGGTGGCGTAGGCCTCGGCGCAGATGTCGTCGACGGTCTCGCGGGCCAGCTCGTCGCCGGCGAAGCGCGAGAGGATCTCGGCGGCGACCTCGGCGTAGGGGCGACCGGCGAAGGCGGCGATCTCGCCCGCGGTAAGCTGCGGCCATTCCTCGGGCACATAGAGGCCGCCGTCGGGGGCGAGGCCCGCCAGCACCGTGTCGATGAAGCCGATCGCAGGGGCGCGCCCCCGGGTGGAGACGTACCGCATCAACCCTTCCACTTTCGCCAGAGGAGGGCGGCATAGACGCCGGCCAGGGCGGCGGCAAGGCCGAACCAGGTGACGGCGTACTCCAGGTGCCGGTTGGAGATCTCGGCCGGCAGGGCCGCGGGCTTCAGGGCGGGGAGTTCGGGGTTGGTGGCGCTCTCGGCCATCAGGAAGAGCGGCGCGGGCGACGGCGCGCGCAGGTGCGTGGCCATGGCGGCGATGTCGCGCGAGTACCACTGGTTGTCGATGGGCCGGTTGGCGGGGGTGACGAAGGTCGGCGCGTCCGGCGCGCGCAGGACGCCGGTGACGCGCATCGGCCGGACGAGGCCACGGTCGACCTTGGGACGCTCCTTGACGGTGTCGGCGATGAAGCCGCGGTCGACCAGGATGGAGCGGTAGGTCCCGCCAGCGATGCGGCAGGCCGATATCAGCCGGTAGCCGCCCTGGCCTTCATGGAGCGAATAGAGCGTCACATAGGCGGCGGTGGCGATGCCGGGGCAGTCGGCGACGACGCGGGCGAACTCGGCGTCCTCGGCGCCCCTGGCCAGCACCTGGCCGACCGGGCGCGGCGGGGCGGTGCGCAGGGCCTCGATGCGGGCCAGAAGCTCCGTCTTCCAGTGCAGGCGCTGCACCTGCCAGGCGCCCAGGCCGCAGAGGATCAGGAAGGCGACGGCCGCCGCGAGCGTCAGGACCAGCGGGAACCTGCGGCTAGACGTCGTCACGGCCGGCCTCCGAGGCGCGGTTCATGAACTGGGCGGCGATCAGCGCGCCCTTCAGCGGGCGCAGCAGGCCGAGGCAGACCGCGACGGTAAGCGGCAACCAGAGCACCAGGTGCAGCCAGATCGGCGGCCGCCAGGCGATCTCGGTGAAGAGGGCGGCGAAGGCCACCAGGAAGCCGGCGATCAGGATGACGAACACCGCCGGTCCGTCGCCGCTATCGGCCTTGGCCAGGTCGAAGCCGCACCGGGGGCAGACCGGCGCGACCTTCAGGAAGCCCTGGAAAAGCGGGCCCTGCCCGCAGTTCGGACAGCGCCCCCTCAGCCCCGCCAGAAGCGGGCGCCCCTGGGTCACGACCCCCAGCCGGCTCCGAACACGAAGTAGACGAAGGCGAAGAGGAAGAGCCAGACCACGTCCACGAAGTGCCAGTACCAGGCCGCCGCCTCGAACCCAAAGTGCTGCTTGGGCGTGAAGGCGCCGTTCAGGAGCCGGATCAGGCAGACGATCAGGAAGATGGTCCCGATCAGCACGTGGAAGCCGTGGAAGCCGGTCGCCATGAAGAAGGACGAGCCGTAGAGCTGCGAGTTCGCGGCCTCTTCGTTGAAGAAGTACTGGTGGCCCAGGATGTGGTGGTACTCGTAGGCCTGGATCGCCGTGAAGAGCATGCCCAGGAGCACCGTCAGCACCAGGGCGATCTTCGCGCCCTTGCGATCGCCCTGCTGCAGCGCGTGGTGGGCCCAGGTGACGGTGGTGCCCGAGAGCAGCAGCGTCAGGGTGTTGACCAGCGGCAGTTCGAAGGCCGGGACGGTCTCGACGCCCTGCGGCGGCCAGGAGCCCCAGGCGGTGCGCACTTCCTCGATGGCCGACAGGGTCCGGTGCTCGTGGAAGAGCGACATCTCGAAGAAGATCCAGAACCAGGCTACGAAGAACATCACCTCGGAGGCGATGAACAGGATCATCCCGTAGCGCAGGCCGATGGAGACCACCGGCGTGTGGTCGCCCTGGTTGGCCTCCTTCACCACGTCACGCCACCAGCCGAACATGGTGTAGAGCACCCCGGCCATGCCGATGGCGAACACCCACCAGGTGCCGGCCGGCAGGCCGAACAGGCCCTTGAACCAGACCACCAGCCCCATGGTCAGGATCACCGCAAAGGCCGACCCGACCAGCGGCCACGGGCTGGGGTTCACCAGATGGTAGTCGTGCTTGACGTCGCCGTGAGCCGCCATGTCTCGCTCTTGGAATCCTGAACTTGCGGGGTGCTATAGCCCTGCTGATTGCGATCCGCCAAGGGCCTGCGGCGCCTTGAGCTTGGAAGCGGCGGCCTGGACCGGCGCCTCCGCGGGGAAGAAGGTGTAGGAAAGGGTCACTTCGCGCTTGCCGCGGGTCTCGAAATCCGAGGCGTATTCGGGGTCGACGAAGTAGACCATGGGAAATTCGATGGTCTTGCCGGGCGCGATGGTCTGCTCGGTGAAGCAGAAGCACTGCAGCTTCTGGAAGTAGGGGCCGGCCGATTCGGGCACCACGTTGTAGGTGGCGCGGGTGGTCACCGGCTGGTCGGAGGTGTTGGTCACCTTGAAGAAGGCCAGGCCCGTGGCGCCGATCTTCAGCTCCTGGCTCACCTGCTCGGCGGTGAACTCCAGCGGTACGCCGCGCACATTGGTGTCGAAGCGGATGGTCAGGCTCTTGTCGAGCACCACGCGGGAGGGCGCCGAGGCGCGCATGGTCGTGCCGTCGAAGCCGGTGATCTGGCAGAAGGCGCGGTAGAGCGGCACCGAGGCGTAGGCGAGGCCGACCATGCCGGCGAAGACGCCGGCGCAGATCAGCGCGACCTTGCGGTTCTTGCGCTTGGGATCAGAAGGGGCGGCTTGCGACATTGCCCCCGATCCGGATGACGGTCACCGCGAAGACGATGATCACGAAGGCCACCAGCCCCAGGGCGATGGCGATGTTGCGGCCGTTGCGGGCGCGCCGTTCCTGATCCGGGTCGCTCATGGCAGCCCCAGGGCGTGCTGCGCCAGCAGGGCCGCGAAGAGGGCGGCCAGGTAGAGGATCGAGAAGGCGAAGAGGTTGCGGGCGTCCTTGGAGCCGGCCTTGACGTCGTAGAGGCCCTCGCCGCGATCCTTGGGCGCCTCGCCGGCCCGGCTGCGGAAGACCCGCCAGGCCAGCACCATGAAGACCAGCCCGCCGAGCACCGTGACGGCCGAGTAGACC